>JAWUYI010000127.1:0-13018 GCA_034110885.1 Oleiphilaceae bacterium | reverse complement strand
GAACCTAGATCAGAAACAGCCTGGTTTTCCTGAACACATATTGCCTGAATATCTTGAGTCTTTAGGGATAGAATATTATGTGGTGGATCGCGATACCTATTCAATCGTTCGCTCGAAGATCCCAGAAGGTAAGACAACATGTGGATTGTGCTCTCGTTTACGGCGCGGCACCCTTTATTCATTTGCTGAGGATATCAAAGCCACCAAAATAGCGCTTGGTCATCATAAGGACGACATTGTCGAAACCATGTTTCTGAATATGTTTCATGGCTCAAAGCTATCGGCGATGCCGCCTAAGTTATTGTCCGACGACAAGCGTAATGTCGTGATTCGACCTCTCGCTTACTGTAGAGAAAAAGACATCATAGAGTTCGCGAGCTTAATGGAATATCCGATTATTCCCTGCAATTTATGCGGCTCACAGGAAAACCTGCAGCGTCAATCAATCAAAGGAATGCTTCAAGAGTGGGAGCGTCAGCACCCTTCGCGCATTGAGGCGATTTTTTCATCGCTGCAAAATGTTGCGCCTTCTCAACTTGCCGACACTAAACTGTTTGATTTTGAACGCTTGGAAATAGATCGATCGGGCGAGAGAAAAGAATATGAATTTGGTTTAAATCAGACAGTTTCCTCATCTAGACCAAAAGACGATGACGGTATCGTGCAAATTTTAGAGCTTCATTAGAACTTCATTAGAGCTGCACATAAGAATTTAGGTTAGCGCGTACGCAGACCAAAGGCCGTAGGCGATAAAGGCAAGGCCGCTGACCTTTCGGACTGCGTCATGGCGAAGCCACTTTGACAAAGACTCACTAAACAAAGAGGCGCTAAGCATAGACGGCAATGTGCCAAGCCCGAAACAGAGCATAACTAGGGCGCTACGCATAATGTCTGCTTCACTGCTTGCCCAGATCAAGGCCGAATACACTAAGCCGCAAGGCAGCCATCCCCACACTAGGCCTAGTCCGAATGCTTGATAGGGTGTTTTAGGGCGTAAGAATTTTTTCCCGAGTGGCCTAATCACTTGCCATAGTTTTGCGCCCAGCTTCTCTGTAAGTACCAATCCATTAAACCAAGAGCCAAGATACAAGCCCATTAGTATGAGCATTAACGCGGCGAGCGCTCGCAGAAACGTAAGTGCGTCCAGATATTCCGAAAACCAAAACCCTATTAGCCCAACAGAGACCCCTGCAAGCGCATAACTGGTAAGGCGGCCTAAATGATAGGCAAGTATTCGAGTTGTAGACTTATTTTGTGTTTTGTCGCTGGCAAGCAAATTGTCCGATGTCTCTATCGATATTTTGCTTTGTCTTTGAGTCTCAAGAGATAAACCTAGCGCTGTTGATAAGCCGCCACACATCGCAAGACAATGCCCCGAGCCCAGAAGACCTAGGGCAAAAGCGCTAATTAAAATGTCTATATGGGTAGAGAGCATTAGTTGCGAGGGTTTTCGTTAACGCGGGTGTCAGCATCTGGCTCGTTATCGGGCACCTTAAGCTCGTCGCTATCAGGACTGCCGACCTTATGTTGGCTAGAGGGGGTTTCAGAGTCGGGAATCATGTCTTCGTCATCATCGTACAGTATGCTGTGCCCTGGACCTTCTAGGTCATCATACTGACCATTTTTGATGGCCCATCCAAACAGAGTGATCGCAAGTGTAACTAGAATGACCGAGACGGGGATTAGAATGAATAAAATTTCCATAACGCTACTTTTATTTGCGCAAGCGCAATGAATTAAACACGACAACCAGCGAACTGAGTGACATGCCCAGTGCGGCAAAATAAGGTGCAACGAGCGCTGCCGCGGCTAATGGCAACAAACTTACGTTATACGCCAAGGCCCAGAACATATTTTCTTTGATGATTCTACGTGTTTTGAAAGCGGTATGAAATGCCTCGGCTAGAACACTCAGGTGGTTGTTAAGTAGCACGGCGTCAGAATTAAGCTTGGTTAGGTTGCTCGCGCTTCCCATCGCGATCGATAAGTCGGCTTTTGAAAGAACGGGCAAGTCATTAATGCCATCGCCAATCATCACAACGCGGCGTTGCTGTCGATGTAAAGCTTCCACATATGCGAGTTTGTCTTCTGGGCTTTGTTCTGCGTATGTGTGCTGCACTCCAAGTTGCTCAGCTACCTGAGTAACAGCTATCTCACGGTCGCCACTTAGAATATGAACGCGCAGACCGAGCGCTTTGAGTTGGTCGACGCAATGTTTTGCTTCTTCGCGAAGCATGTCAGAGAAGGCAAATCTTGCGAGCGTTTCTGTACGTGAGGCGAGAAAAATGACAGGCCCATCACTATGTGAGTCAAGAGAACTTGGGGGCGGTGTTAGTCCGAGCTTCTGCGTCAGGTAGTCATAACTGCCGACGAAGTATTCTGAACCATTCACCTTGCCGCGTAAGCCATATCCAATTTCATTTCTTACGTCTGTCGCTCTATATTGTGGCGATGCCGAGAAGGCTTGAGCGATAGGGTGTTTAGAGTGCAACTCTAGAGCGCTCGTTATTTCGCTTGCTTCTTTTGTGCTTAAATTGGATGTGGTTTCAATATTGACGAGTGCGAGTTTACCTTCGGTTAGTGTGCCGGTTTTGTCAAAAATGACGTCATGAGCATTAACCATCGCGTCAAGTGTATGGCCCTTTGCGAGCAAAAATCCGAGTTTTCGAAGTTTGCTTGTTGCGCTTGTTAGCGCAGTCGGCGTGGCAAGTGACAAAGCACAGGGGCAGGTGACTACTAACACAGACAGCACTGCGGCAAATACCAGAGTCGGGTTGTTTATCTGCCAATAAATGCCGGTCAGCACGGCCATGAGCAATACGCCACCTACAAAGTACGATGCAATGTTATCGGTCAAGGTCTGGGTCCGCGGTTTGTCGGATTGAGCTTGGTTGATCAGGCGCACAATGGCGGTAATTCGGCTCTGTTTGGGTATTGAGCTTACCGAGAGCAAAATAGTGTTTTCAATATTGGATGTGCCAGCGCTGATTTGATCGCCAACATTTTTTTGGATAGGAAGGTACTCTCCGGTCAGGGCCGACTCATCAAAGTTGCTCGCGCCGTTTTGAACAATGCCATCGGCAGGCGCAATGTCACCTTGCTTGATTAGTATGGTGTCGCCTTTTTGGATTCGATGCGAGACGATGCTTTCATGCTCTCCGTCTTTTACCCGTATAGCAGTTTCTGGGAGTAACTGATCTAACTCTGCATCGTCATTAAGGTACTTGTGTCGGGTTTGCATTTCTATATAACGACCAAGCAACAAGAAAAAAACGAACATAGATACGGAGTCAAAGTATACGTCTGACGCAAGAGTAGGCGTAGCGGTTAATGTGATATAAGAGCTTGCGGTGTACGCGACAATAATCGCAATACTCACAGGTATATCCATACCTAGGCTTTTTGACCGTATTGAGCGCAGTGCGGCTTTATAGAACGGTTGTGCCGCGAAGAAAACTACAGGTGCGGCCATGAACATGCTTACCCACCGGAACAGTTCGATAAGATGGATGTCTGAATCATTGTACATACCTAAGTACAAGGGGATTGAGAACATCATGTTTTGCATGGTCGCAATGCCCGCCACGGCAATACGAAATACGCTTAAGCGTTGCTCTCTTTGAGCTTCTATTTTTGCTTCGTGTTGCCGAAATGGTTTTGCCTTGTAACCTAGTTCACGAGCCTTAATTAGCGCCTCGCTGAGTTTTGTTGTGGGTTGCCAAGCTATGCGTGCTTTATGTGTCGTGTGGTTGACGATAAACGAATCTACGCCGTCAATGCGGCTTATTTCGCGCTCAAGCAGCCAGATGCAGGCAGCACATGTAATGCCAGAGATGCTTAGAGATGTTTCTTTTAGACCTTCATGTTCAGTGACAAATTCTTCTTGCAACAAGGGGTCGTCATAGAGCTTGAGTTCGTTACGTTGAACCGCCTTGAAGACTTCTGCGCGGCTAGATGGCTCTGTTCGGTGGGAATAAAAATTGTCTAGGCCGTCGCTGACGATTATTTCCGCAATCGCCATACAGCCGTAGCAGCAAAAAGACTGAGGTTTGCCTTGAATAGACAGCTCAGCCTTAAAGCCTCTAGGAATCGCTTCGTGACAGTGAAAGCAGCTCGAACTCATCCCTTAGGTCGCTTTAAGGCTTTAGCTCAAATAGCTCGGTGGGTAGCGTAGTTTGTTCGCGAACTCTCCAGCTCTCATCGTACGCATAGAGATCAAGATACCAGCGTCCCGTTAGACCTGCAGGAACTTGGCCTGTATAGCTGCTTTCCGTTGGTAGTAGTCGAACAACAATGTCTTGATCGCCGAGCGTAGGATGGACAAGTTTCAGCGTTAGATAGGGCTGAGCAGGCAGTTGCTCACTTTTTACTTGCAGCTGAACATCGCCGTCACTGTTAATGCTAATTAAGGGCGCTAAGTTGAGCTGCTGAGCCAGTTTGTCTTGCTCAATCGTTTGATTGATCTCGAGTCCATATTTGTAGTAATTGTCATTTACTAGTGAGTCTTTTCCGACCACAGCAACGGTTACCATAATGCTACTTAATATTACGGATGCAAGAGGGACGCTCAATACGAAGAGCAGCCATTTTTGCTTGAACCATGGGGCAGGTGTTGGGTGAGTCATATGTGATATTTACCTAGTAAAAACAGCTAAGCGCCGAGATTTTACTCTCGAGCGCCTAAGAAACGGCTTTCGCTTTCTGCAGTGAGAGCGGAGTCGGAAATTGAGCGAACAGTAAACGTGATCGAACTACTGCTGCTTTCTAGATTATACGGTGAAACTTCAACAATGGTTGGCAAACTATAAACTTCACCTGAATTTACTTGAACGTTGGTTGCGGTGCTAATCTCGAGTCCTTCTATACCTTCAACACTAAGCTCAAATTCGCCAGTTTGTTTGCTCATGTTCATGATTTTTACGGTATATGAATTTTCGAGCTGACCCATACCGTTTAGCTGGTATAGAGCGCCACGATCTCTAATGATATCCAACTCTAAAGGCACGCGGAAGATAATATGGCTAAGGAATGCGCCACTCATGATGCAAAGTATCACTGCATAAGCGATCGACTTTGGCCGCACGATATGGCTTGTTTTACCTTCTAGACGTTTCTCAGTTGTGTAACTAATCAAGCCTCTAGGGTATTCCATTTTGTCCATGATTGAGTCGCATGCATCAATACACAGTGCACAGCCAATGCACTCGTACTGCAAGCCATCGCGAATATCAATGCCTGTAGGGCATACCTGAACGCACATTCCGCAGTCGACGCAATCGCCAAGTCCTTGTTCTTTGTACTCGGTGTTACGCTTGCGACTGCCGCGCGGATCGCCGCGGTCTGTATCGTAGGATACGATGAGCGTGTCGCTATCAAACATAACCGACTGAAAGCGCGCATAAGGGCACATGTAGAGCCACACTTGCTCTCTCAACCAGCCAGCATTTAGATAGGTGGCTACGGTAAAAAAACCGATCCAGAAAATCGTCCATCCATTTGCAGACCAAGTAAGTAGGGCTGGCACAAGCTCGCGAATGGGGTAAAAGTATCCGACAAAGGTTAGGCCTGTCCCAAATGCGACTGCTAGCCATAGAAAGTGCTTGAGCCCTTTCTTAACAATTTTGTTCGCGTTGTTGTCAGCTTTGTCTAGCTTTATGCGTTGGTTTCGGCTGCCTTCAACTTTTTCTTCGATCCACATGAAGATGAATGTCCAAACCGTTTGCGGGCACGTGTATCCGCACCAAACACGGCCGAATAAGGTAGTTATGAAAAACAGGCCATAGGCGCAGATGATTAGTGCAAAGGCGAGTAGGAAAAAGTCTTGAGGCCAAAAAGTTAAGCCAAATAAGTGAAATTTTCGAGCGGGTAAATCAAAGTGAACGAGTTGCTGGCCATCGATGGATATCCAACAAATGCTTAAATAAGCCAGCATGAGCGCCCACAGAGAATAGCGACGAATTCCCTGGAAAAGGCCTTTGATTTTTTTAACGTATATTTTTTTTCGTGAGGCGTATAGCTCTACGGTTTTAGTAACGCCGCCAGAGCCAGCATCGCTGCCATAAACTTCAAGGTTTTGAGTGCCGGGTTCGATGTTTTTTAGAGGGATTTTTTCCGACATAGTGCCTACAGCTTCCTAGCAAGAGCCCTCAGAGTGAGAATAGGGCGAGTTTGAAAGTTGGAGGGCCAAAGCCCTCCACAGGTATCACTTCTTCGATAAGCTCATGACGTATGCTGTAAGCAAGTGAATTTTCTCTTCACTCAGCATGTCTGCTTGAGCAGGCATGACGCCAGCGCGGCCATATAGCAAGGTATGCTTAATACGTTTTGCTGTGCCGCCATACAACCAAACATTGTCTGTTAGGTTAGGAGCCCCGACCTGTTGGTTTCCTTTCGCATCTGCACCATGACATGCTGCGCACGCTGTTTGGTACATTTCTCCGCCGCGAGTTGCCGCTGCTTCGTCATCGCTTCTGCCGCTAAATGCGAGCATGTAGTGAACCATGTCGTCTACTTGGCTATTGGTCATGGCTGCGTTGAGGCCTTTGACTGGCATCTGTCCATTACGGCCATTAACGAGTGTTGTTTTAATCGCTTCTGCAGTGCCACCGTACAACCAATCATCGTCAGTTAGATTAGGGAAACCGATTGCACCACGAGCAGCTGAACCGTGGCATACAGAGCAGTTGTTTGCAAACAAACGCTGGCCAACCTTCATCGCTTCAGGGTCTGCGATTAACTCTTCAGGAGACATAGCTGCGTAGGCGTCGAAAATTGGACCGTACTTTTCTTCGGCCTGCTGAACTTCCGCTTCCCATTGCCCTGTTGAGGTCCAGCCTATTAGACCCTTGTAATTACCCAAACCTGGGTAGATTACGTAGTAGGCTAGCGCATAGATGCATGTGCCTA
Source organism: Oleiphilaceae bacterium (assembly GCA_034110885.1). Lineage (GTDB taxonomy): Bacteria > Pseudomonadota > Gammaproteobacteria > Pseudomonadales > Oleiphilaceae > PZPK01. Next base: position 6,112 of record JAWUYI010000127.1, on the reverse strand, counting down.
CAAACAGATATAGCCACCACTTTGGCAGAGGGTTGTCGTACTCCTCAATGCCGTCAAAGCTGTGGCCCATTGTTTCTTCAGTTTCGGTATCGGTAGTTTGGCTCTTACGTGTTACGTAGACCAACCAAAGGCAGCCGAAAATGCTCCCTAAACTGATGATTGAAACCCAAAAGCTCCAGAAACTAGTCATGTTTTTCTCTCTCTTGTTCGCTTAGTGTGCGCTCTGCAATATCGTCATCGTCAAAGGGTAGGTTGGCGGCATCTTCAAAGTCTTGTTTCTTTTCACTGTTGAATGCCCACCAACATATTCCTGCAAATACGATCATCACTAGTATTGTAGATAAACCGCGTAGCGTATTTATATCCATGCGTAAGTCTTACTTATTGCTTAAAACGGTGCCGAGTTGCTGCAAATACGCAACCATGGCTTCGATTTCTGTTTTACCCTTCACTGCATCCGATGCGCCTGCAATGTCTTCATCGGTGTAGGGAACACCCACCGATCTAAGCGCTTCCATTCTCTTAGGTGTTATTTTATGGTCAACCTTGGTGGTAAATAGCCAAGGGTAAGACGGCATTTTTGATTCTGGCACTACGTTGCGCGGGTTGTATAAGTGGGCACGATGCCAGTCATCACTGTATCTTCCACCAACACGCGCAAGGTCAGGGCCAGTGCGCTTAGAGCCCCATAGGAATGGATGCTCATATACGTGCTCGCCCGCAACACTGTAATGGCCGTAGCGCTCTGTTTCCGCACGAAATGGGCGGATCATTTGAGTATGACAAGTGTGACAGCCTTCACGGATGTATATGTCGCGCCCCTCTAACTGCAATGCAGTATGAGGTTCTAAGCCTTCTATCGGAGTTTTCATGTCTTTGTGGAAGAATAAAGGTACCACTTCGACAAGGAAACCAAAGCTTATGGCTACAATGATCAACGGGATCATTAAGCCAAGATTTTTTTCGATCATTTCATGATTCATCGCGCTTACCTCTTACGCTGCTGCAGGCACGGAATCCAGTGCCTTCGCGTTTTTCTGTTTAACTGTTAGCCAGACATTAAGAGCCATAATTAGCATGCCTAGTAAGAAGATAGCGCCGCCGATGAAGCGCACGAGGTAGCCATTGTGGCTAGCTTCAAGTGACTCTACAAAGCTATAAGTTAGTGTGCCGTCAGTGTTAACTGCGCGCCACATTAGGCCTTGCATAATGCCATTTACCCACATTGCAGCGATGTATAACACCGTGCCTGCTGTGGCTAACCAGAAATGGATGTTGATCATAGACGTGCTGTACATCGCTTTGATACCAAACAGTTTTGGAATCAAGTGATAGATCGCGCCGATCGAAATCATAGCAACCCAACCTAGCGCACCGGAGTGTACGTGGCCGATGGTCCAGTCAGTGTTATGAGATAGGGCGTTAACGGTCTTGATAGCCATCATTGGACCTTCGAAGGTCGACATGCCGTAGAACGATAGAGATACAACTAAGAAGCGTAAGATAGGGTCTGTACGAAGCTTATCCCAAGCACCTGAAAGCGTCATCATGCCGTTGATCATGCCGCCCCTTGATTGCTATAGTAGCACTAGAGACATAACCATGCCAGCTGTTTGTGCCCAGTCTGGAAGTGCAGAGTAGTGCAAGTGGTGAGAACCAGCCCAAACGTATAGAGAGATCAGTGCCCAGAAGTGAACGATCGACAAACGGTAAGAGTAAACAGGGCGATTAGCTTGTTTTGGCACAAAGTAGTACATCATCCCCAAGAAACCAGCTGTTAGGAAAAAGCCTACTGCATTGTGGCCATACCACCATTGCATCATGGCATCTACTGTACCTGCGTAGATAGAGTATGATTTGAACATTGTGACTGGTACTGCAAGGCTGTTACCAACGTGCAGAACTGCGACAGTTAGGATAAATCCGCCGAAAAACCAATTCGCTACATATATGTGCTTGGCTTTGCGCTTCATAACTGTGCCAAAGAAGACCACTGCATATGTCACCCAAACTAAGGTGATTAAGATATCAATCGGCCATTCCAGTTCGGCGTACTCTTTTGAGCTAGTTAGACCCATAGGAAGCGTAATAGCTGCCGCCAAAATTACGGCTTGCCATCCCCAAAAAACAAAAGCAGCAAGAGAATCTGAGATGAGTCTCGCCTGGCACGTCCGTTGGACAACATAAAACGATGTTGCCATCAGCGCTGAACCGCCGAATGCAAATATAACTGCATTAGTGTGCAAAGGACGCAGTCGTCCAAAGCTTAACCAAGGCGTGTCAAAATTAAGTACTGGCCAAACAAGTTGTGCGGCGATTAAAACGCCGACTGCCATTCCGACAATACCCCAGACCACAGTCATGATGGCGAATTGTCGAACAACTTTATAGTTGTATGTGATTGGGTTGATCTCTTTGCTCATCATTGAAGATCCATTTTGTTATACATAATTGAGGCTTAGTCACTACCATAAGCGGTCGAATATGGTGTTCTTTGGTCGAATTTTGTACTAAGTAATCAGCTAGTTAGCATGTACTTTAGTCCTAAGACCAACTGCGGCCGAAGAATACTGATAGAGATTAGTAAAATCAACCAAATATCAAAGTTAATTGACGCCGCTCAAGAGTTTAGTCAATTAGCCCTAGTTATGCACAAATTAAATCAAATTGGTTTATATCAAAGTGCTTGAATGTGTATGGGCAGGTGTGCTTTTGCGTGCGCAGCGATGTGGGGGGGTGAGATCTATTTTAGGGCGCGAAAACAAATGTCGTGGCGCCCTGAAGTGCTTTGTCAGATATGGGCTTTAGATAGAACGATTAATGCGGGCTATCTAAAAGGCTGACGCTTTCGTTGCGGTCAAGCATAAGGGTTAGTTTGCCCATTAGTGACTTTCGTTCTGGTGACGCGTTCCAATTGTCCCAATCTAAGCGACTGCGCCATTTACACAGCACAATGCGATGACGGGGGTCGTCCAAGTCGCAGAGTGATTCGCCAGAAATAAAGCCGGGCGCCTTGACCGAGGCAGATAGTATTTCTAGTGCTGCGTCTTCGTAATTCGCTTCAAGAGTTTCTGCAATGTGACGATCGATGATAACCCGAATCATAGTTTTATTGTTCCTGTTTGGTTTACACTAATTATTCGTTTTGAGGGCAGGTTTAGATCCTGTATTTTCCTCTTTAACTACCTTAAGCATAGCTTAGTAATATGACATAGTTGTGTAAATACTAATGTGCATAGAAGTGTGAGCAGAAATGTGAACAGAAATGTGTGTTCAAATAAAAGAGGCGGTCCGAATATGAGCTTGAATATGGAATTTGACGTAAGTCTTGATGCAAAAGGGTTGATGTGCCCAGAGCCGGTCATGCTGCTTCATGAAAAAATTGCAGATGCTGAGGCTGGTGCAGTGATTCGTATTGTTGCAACGGACCCATCAACGACTCGCGATATCCCTCAGTTTTGTCGTTTCTTGGGGCACGAATTGTTAGCGCAGTCTGAAGATGGAGATACCTATATTTACTTTTTGCGAAAGAGCTAAGTGATCGTTATCGCGCGCGTAAATTTATAATGCCAGCGCCAACAATGCATAACGACCCTAGAATGATTGATAGCGTTAAGGTTTCCTGCCAAAAGAACCACCCCATTACGGATGAAAAAATAAGCGATGTATAGGTGTACTGCCCGATGTGGCCAGCCTTTGCCTGTTTGTAGGCAAAGGTAACTAGAAGTTGGCCGACGGTGGCTACGCTCGCTAGAGCAAATAGCAGTATCAATTGCGTTGCGCTAGGGTTTGTCCAATTGTTGAGGGCAAAGGGAAGGCTAGCAGCGCTCGCGAATACGCTGAAATAGAAAACAATGCGCAGGCTAGGTTCTTTTGATCCCATTCGGCGAATGGTGACTTTTGCTAGCGCGGCAAGACACGCACCGCTAAGGCCTATTAAAGCTAGATAAATGTTCTCGAAGCCATTGCTGTCAGCATCTTGCAATTTGGGCTCACAAATAATTAGGACGCCAATAAAGCCGACGGCAATGGCAAACAGGGTGCTTTTCGAGCTACTTTCTTTGAGCCAAAGCCACGCGACCAAAGGTATGAAGAAAGGCGTGCACAGTTTCAAAAGAATGGCTTCGGTGAAGTGCATTCTGCCAAGGATATAAAAGAAGCAGCTCATCGCAGTCACGCCAATTAAGCCTCGCAATGCATGAAATCTTAATTGTTCAGTTTTGAAGGCTTGAAGGCCGCCCTGATGATATAGCAGTGGCACGATGATCAAGAAGGCTAGGCTATTACGGAAGAAAACAAGCATTTCGCTTGTTAAGTCTAGGCTCATATACTTGATGAGCGCACCCATAATGGCGAAGCATAATTCGCCTGCTATAACCGCTAGTATAGGTGTAAAGGAAAGTTTGGCTTCGCTCACTTCGCGTTAGTTGATGCAAGTAGGTTACTTAAACGGGCCTTAAAGTCTCTTGCGGTTATTTCGCCCATAACTCTTAAACCCTTTTTCTCTTGTCCAGAAACGTCAAAGAATAAAAATGCTGGTGGGCCGAAAATGCCATATTTTTGCATCAGCGCAATGTTATCGTCGCTGTTCGCTGTGACATCTGCCTTCACTAGGTGAATTTGAGACATTAAATGGTGAATGTCTGGCTGTGGAAATATTTCATTGGCCATGACTATGCAGCTAATACACCAGTCGGCATAGAAATCGACTAAGAGTGTTTTGTTGCCGGCTTTTGCGCTTTCCATTTCCTGTTCAAGTTCGCGGTAAGAACTGACAACATTAAAAGGCAGTTTTGCTTTAGTGGCTGAACTATTAATGGCAGTAGAGTTGTTCGAAGAATATCGACCTTCAAAAGGTGCTAAAGGGTTTGTGCCTCCACTCAGCGCTCCGATCAAAATCAATGTTCCAATAATAACGAATACAAGTCCGGCGGCTTTGAATGTTCTTTGCCAGCCTTTTTGCGCGGCTTCAAACGCGCCCATCTGCACGCCACAGGCTAAGGCAAGCACTGACCATAACAGCATCGAAATTTGAGCAGGAAGAAAGCGCGCGAGTAGCCATACTGCAACAGCCAAAAGCATAACGCCAAAAACAGCTTTTGTTGCATTGAGCCATGCACCAGATTTAGGAAGATATTTCGCACCACCTAATGCAACGATGATTAGCGGTACACCCATTCCTAAGCCTAGAGCCAGTAAAGCAAGGCCGCCTAGTAACGCATCACCGGTAGTACTGATGTAAAGCAGTGCGCCAGCAAGTGGAGCGGAAACGCAGGGCGACACAACGAGAGCAGAAAGTGCACCCATTACGAAAACGCTAAACAGGTAACCACCATGAAGATTCTGGTTTTTGGTGTTGAGCTTGTCCCTCAGTTTGCTTGGGAGTTGTAACTCATAAAAACCGAACATGGAGAGTGAAAGCACCACAAAGATGAGCGCGAAGACAGATAAAATGTAGGGGTTCTGAAGTGCCGCTTGAATGTTTGCACTCGCGCCAAGCAATCCTGTAATCGTGCCGGCTGCGGCGTAGGTAATAGCCATGCCGAATACATAAGCCAAAGCTAGAATGAAGTTTCGAGACATACTTGTTTTGCTTTGATCTTGTCCCGCTATAATACTGGTAATAATCGGGATCATAGGGAATACGCAGGGTGTGAAGGTTAAACCCAGGCCAAGCAAAAAGAATATAAATGCGATACTCGCAAGTGATGAGGTATCCATGAACGAAAAAACATCGTTTGCGTTGTCGAGATTGTATGCTGAGTCTAGATCGCTCGAAGAGCTTTGATCTCCATTTGCGATGTTTTCTGGAGTCTGTTTATTGGAAAGCTGCGCTTTTGTCGTTGTCGTTGTCGCAGGCGCAGGCTTTTCCGCGTCTGCCGTCAGTGGAATGTAGAGTTCGGTTTGTTTTCGAGGAGGGTAGCATAGGCCTGCTTCGGCGCAGCCCTGGTAGCTTATCTGGATTTCAGAATCCGTTGCGCCGTTCGTTAATGTGATCGGCAGAAACACTTCGAGATCATCGTGAATCACTCTAACTTCACCGAAGTATGGGTCGTGCTTTATTGTGCCTTCGACGGAGAATTCAGGTTTGCCGAGCTGGGCATTAGAGTCA
>JAWUYI010000126.1:0-7194 GCA_034110885.1 Oleiphilaceae bacterium | reverse complement strand
GTCACAAAACCATTGTGCGAGTGCCCGACAGCGCGCCAGTAACCAACAGGCACGCCTATATCAGCCTTACTGTATAGAATCTCAGAGTTGGTGAAACCATACTCAAGGTCGTCGGCGCCTTCATACGCGGAGCGATCTGCTGGCGTCATAGGAGTACCAGCGGTTGCTAGCCCCACCGATCAAAGCATGGGATACATGAATTTAGGCGCTGCCGGAAACATAGCGGGCGCCGCATCCCATACGTACCAGTCCATCACGCCTGGAGCCACAACGTGATGCTGCCAAACATTTACGTGACCCGATTCGTCTAACCCTGCCTTCAATCTATGCAGGCTCGCTGGACGATAAAAGTCGTTGCGCATGTCGTCTTCGCGAGACCAAACCAGCTTGATCGGCCCTTTAACCGCAACCGAAATCTCTGCAGCTTCACCAACAAAATCTTGGCTTAGGCGACGACCAAAACCGCCACCAATAAATTGGTTATGGATATGCACATCATCAAGGCCTAGGTGCGATACTTTGGCAACCACTACTTGTGCGATATCCGGCCCCTGCGTAGACACCCATATATCTGCCCGATCCTCTTGTACATAAGCGGTACAGTTCATGGGCTCCATGGTTGCGTGTGCCAAAAATGGCAGCTCAAATTCAGCCTCAACCACATCTTTCGCAAGCGCAAATGCGTCTGAGGCATCTCCCTCACTACGCACAACTTCTCCATCGTTTTGCTCGATCACTTCTCGGTACAAGGCAAAAGCAGCTTCGGTGCTTGGCAGCTTCTCGGGCAAATCCCAACGTGCATTAATCTTCTCTACAGCGGAGCGCGCTTGCCAATATGTCTTTGCAACAACGGCGAGACCCGAGTCGATCTCAACAATCGCTTCAACACCTTTTTCACCGATTAAAGCATCGCCATCGTGACCCGCGAGCTTTCCGCCAATAGCCGGCGGTCTAAGCACCACGGCATAGCGCATACCTTCAACAGACGCATCAATGCCAAAATCGGCCTTACCCTGCACTTTAACGAGACTGTCGAGACGCTTGTTTTGCTTCCCAATATACTTAAAGTTAGCTTTATCTTTTAGAGCGGGTTCATCCGGAACACTCTGCTTCGCTGCTAGAGCAGCCAACTCACCGAAAGACAATGACTGCCCAGAGCTAACATCTTGCACCCGGCCTTCCGCAGCACTTAATTGTGTTTGCGGAACATTCAGAACTTGTGCAGCCGCAGCGACCAACATTTCTCTTGCTGATGCTGCGGCACTGCGTATAGGTATCCAACTTGAAGACAAACTATTGCTGCCACCCGTGATCTGCAGTCCGTAGTCTGGGTTTCTATATACCTGAGCTGCACCCGCAAATTTCACGTGTATTCGCTCTGGGTCAAGATTGAGTTCTTCAGCAACCAAGGTTGTAATGCCCGTGTAGGTTCCCTGACCCATCTCAACTCTCGCTAGCGTAAACGTTACGGTGTTATCAGGGCTAATTTCTAACCACGCATTCGCCTGCCAGTTACCGTCATCATGCAGTTTATTGTACGTCGTGCTACAGGCAGATAAATTAAGGCCGAGCAATAAGCCACCAGAAACAGCGCTGCCGGTTTTTACAAATTGTCGGCGGGTGATTTGAAGCGTGCTATTTTTATGTGTCATATTCACGCTCCTAAACCTTCACTTCGTATGCAAGAGAGTCTGCCAACGCGACATTTTTTGCCGCACTCTTAATGGCGCTTTTAATCCTTGGATACGTACCACAACGACAGATATTTCCCGACATTGCATTGTCGATATCTTTATCAGAGGGGGATGGATTCGCCGAAAGCAAGGCTGCCGCTGACATCAACTGCCCCGACTGACAATACCCACATTGAGGGACATTATGCTCAACCCAACTTTTTTGCAGCGGATGTAATTCTTGCTCAGAGCCCAAACCCTCAATAGTTGTAATCGCCTGATCAAGTACGGAGGAAATTGGCGTAATACAAGAGCGAATAGCGTTTCCGTTCAAGTGAACCGTACAAGCTCCACATAGACCCATTCCGCAGCCAAACTTGGTTCCGGTCAATTGCACTTCGTCTCTAATAACCCACAACAAAGGGGTGTCTGGATCTACATCTACTTCTACAGCTTTGCCATTAAGTGAAAATTTCATACTCAACTCGTTTTATCTTTGTTGTAGGGACAATATGTTCTTAACTAAATATTCTGGGCACATTTCGTGTGCGCGGCTATTTCAATCCAAAGCGTTCGCGGTTATTTTGTTTCGTACGATCGCCTTTTTTTAACAACACGTAAACCGCGCCGGTTCCGCCATGCCGTCGATCGGCTGAATGAAAGGCCATCACTTCGTCTATCTGAGGCAGCCAAGCAGCAAGATGACTTTTTAATAGTGCAATTTTATCGGGGTTTCTGTCTCCTTTTCCATGCATCACCAGTACCGTTCGTAACTCGTACTGATAGCACTGACGAAGAAATTGAAACACTTCGACCCGAGCATATTCGACAGTCATTCTATGCAGGTCAAGCCGGGCTTCGATTTCATAACGCCCCATCCTCAGATTCTTATACACCCCGTGCTGAACACCATCCTTGCGGTACTCAAGAACGTCATTAGACTTCAATAACGGAACGTCATTGGATGCTAATGGGTCGGGGCGGGCCCTGCCCGACACTGCCAAACTCCGCCTAACTGCTTTGCCAGGTGAGTCTTCCGTCTTACGATGCAACTTGGCGCGATTAATATGTAACGGCTTAACACCCGACATTTCACTAGCAAAAACTTCGTCTTCATCGGTTTCGGTTTTACTGCTCATCGTACTATCTCAAAAACCTTCTTACTTGGCTTAGTTGTATCCTACGCGGAACACCCTCAAACCGTTTTATAAAAACATCTCAAAAATTAAAAATAACATTGCGCTAGAGCTTTTCTGTCTAGCTACCATCTAACGCCACTCTATGAACTCCCCCTAGCGAACTCAACGCTTGTTCAGTTGGCAAAACAGCTGCGTCTATCGACACGTCTTGTTCGGTTCGAGCACTAAATACATCTGAGAGCTGCTCCCATGGTGGGTTATGACAATGCGCAAGCATAAACTCAGTAAAGGCTACCACCTTCGAGGGCGGCTCTTTTCGGCTTGGATACACCATATAGAATGTGCGCTCCAAAAACGGTTTGTCCTGTAACAACAGCATCAACTTTCCTGAACGCACATCATCAGCAATTAGCAGTTGCGGCACCGCTCCTACGCCAAAACTATCAAGCACAAGCATACGAATTATTTCCATATCATTCGCGACCATTCGCGATGACACATCAATAAGTTCTTCGCGACCTTCTCTAGTTAAAAACGTCCACGGTGCATCAGGGTGGGTAATACACGTGTGCTTATCTAGGTCTGCAAAGCTCTTCGGCACACCATACTCTGCCAAATACTCTGGCGTAGCACAAAGAGACAAACGCGCCGTCCCTAAATTCCGAGTCACTAAACTAGAATCCGTCAGAGGCCCTATTCTAAATGCGATGTCGATCTCTTCATCGAGCATATCGAGAGATTTGTTGTCTGATATGATTTCTAAATTAACCTTGGGGTACTTACGCGCAAACTGTTTCATGATCGAAATAAAGAAGGGTATTCCAAACGCAAGCGGCGTACTAATTCGCAACAAACCGCTAGGCTCGGCTTGCATATTATTCACTACCCTATCGGCTTCTTCAGCCTGCTCAAGCATCTTGACGCAGCTTTGGTAGTAAAGTTTACCCGTTTCTGTAGGCTTTAAATTACGCGTAGTACGATTAATTAAGCGCACGCCAACTCGTTTTTCTAACTGGGACACTTTTCTGCTTACAGTCGACTTCGGCAGCTTTAATTTATCCGCGGCCTTCGTAAAACTCCCTGATCCAACAACAACGGCGAAGATCGCCATTTCATTCAAGTCTTGCATACTAGTACCTATCTCTTGCCTGTTCGTTTAAAGCACTGCTATTTATGCCACAAATGGAACAGTAGATTCAATACAAAAGCATTAAATTCATCAATGAAACAAAATAATGAGAGGGTTTCTGCTCGTGTCGCGCCCATTCAAATCGTCAAACCCGACAATGATTAGTCAGAAATAAAGCAAAAAAAAGGACTCGATTGAGTCCGCATACTATTCCGGTCTAGTGCATTCACCCCTCGAGCGGTCTAGGCGACAACGAATTTTCCAGAGAAGTTTCAAGGCTATAGGGTGATTCACTTTATCTTCTTTCAAGCTTACCCTTACCCTTTTACTAAAGTGGTCAATGTCGTCTTTGGTAAATTGGCTAATGTCGATCCAATACTTGGAGGGGATTTCTTTTTCTGCATCCTTTACGAGCCTATCAATCGCGTCCAAGCGCGTCAGAATATACCGACGCATATTGTCTCCAAAATCGTCTGGAAACTCGTCTTTTCGCGCAATTGTCTGCAACATACCGTAGTAAAGCTGGTAGTCAATAATACCGCCATTCTTACCCAAGCCATGATAAAGCTCAAAGGTGTTATACGCCAAAGCCGGCATGAGCAATATGTCTACGTTTCCATTATTAAACTGAGCAGCAAACGTCGACAAGGTCGTACCCACTGGGGTGGCACCGGCCAGTTTTGCAAACTTCATCGCTTGCGGGTCATTATTCAATACAGACAGGCGGCGGCCAGCAAAATCATCAATACTATTAATGGATCTGTCATTCACGAACGCATACATTGAACCGACGGGAAACGTAGCAACGACTTCATAGTTACCTTGAGTCATCAACTCACCAGTACGCGGCCTCGTCAGCGTCTTCAGAAGTAACTCTAGACCCTGTTTCGAACTGATGGCGCCAATAGCGTCCATCGTGCCGCCAAATTTAACAAACTGCCGCGATAAAATCGCACTGAGCAAAACTGCTTCGCAATTACCTGCTTTGAATTCGTTAGCCGCTACTTTTTCATCGGTGTAGGCAATAAAGCGGATACTCAATCCCCAAGCTTGTGCTTTTGGAATAAGATCGGAATAAAACGCCATGACAGGGCCGTTTCGCCCTACGGGATCCCAGACACAAAACACTTTACGCTCTAAAGAAAGAGCACTCGCGCTGCACCCTAGCGCTAAAACAGCTATCAGAGCTTTCAATGCGCTCTTCGACCAAAACTTAACGGCAACCCTAGCAAAAAAAGGGAAGATCATTCCTTGTCCTTTGCGCACAAATAACGCAAATTAATGTATTATTTTTATCAGTGAAGTGACGATGTTAAAAATCGCTTCTTTGCCACCTTAGATTCTATTTTACCGCGCGCAACACTATACCTAAGGCCAAACCCTTTCAAGTATGAGAGATGAAAACATGAACAAGGTCATACTGCGCGACCCACGAACGCCTCTAGTAACCATATTAGGCCCAACTGCGAGCGGAAAAACAGCCTTGGGCGTTTGTCTAGCAGAAGCCTTGAACGGGGAGATAATTTCAGCTGATTCTCGCCAAGTTTACCAAGGAATGGACATAGGTACGGGAAAAGATCTTGAGGAATACGGAAGTATCCCCCACCACCTCATAGACATTATTAAACCGGGACAAGACTACAATGTGTTTTCGTTTGCTAGAGACTTCAGGCAGAGTTTTTTAGATATTACTTCTCGCGGAAAACTCCCATTGTTAGTTGGCGGCACGGGCATGTACCTTGACGCGGTCATTCGACGTTATGAAATGGTTGAAGCGCCCATCAATGAAGCTCTGAGGAATCGACTCGAAGAAAAGACTCACGAAGCTCTAGTAAAAGAACTACTCATTCTAAAGCCTGAACAACACAACCGAACGGACACCAACGACAAAGCGAGAACCATTCGCGCTATCGAAATCGCGCTGGCTGAACAGAACCCTCAAAACCAAACCCAATGGCCGCACGTCGAAGCAATCGTCTTTGGCTTACAGTTTCAAAGAGAAATAACCCGAGAACGAATCACAAAGCGACTCAAAGTCAGGCTAGACAATGGCATGATTGAAGAAGTCGAGACCCTTAAAAACCAAGGCGTTAGCGACGAACTTTTGCATTTTTATGGTTTGGAATACCGCTTTGTATCGCAACATTTACGCGGCGAACTTAGCTTTAATGACATGTTCCAGAAGCTGAACAGCGCCATTCACCAGTTTGCCAAGCAGCAAGAGAAATGGTTCCGTAACATTGAAAAGAAAGGTGGCGCTATTCACTGGTTAAATACGAGCGGCGATTATGCGCAAGAAGCACTCGAAGTTATCATTCATCGCTTGAAGCAAGACATACCTTCCTAGCCCATAATTCTGGCTTTTGAGCTCCGCCACATACAAACTCATATTCTATGCCACTAATGGAACAGTCTTTTCAGTTAGAAAATAATCGGCCACCTATTTAAAACAAGCCATCAGGCACCATATCCTATACATCTGCAAAAATAGGGCTGTCCAAAAAACAGCCCAACGACACAGAACACAGGTCGACGAGGCGCATCCTCTTCGATAGCGACATTAAAAAACAGGATCAACCTAATGAGTAAAGCCGAGCTGCTGAATAAGCCCTTTGATGTAAATGGCAAAGACACCGTAAAAAACCGAATTTTTAAATCTGCCATGAGCGAGCAACTGGGAGACGCCGAGCATAACCCTACCGAAGGTTTAGCCCGCTTATACAAAACTTGGGCAGAAGGTGGAACTGGTCTCTTGGTTACAGGTAATGTAATGATTGACCGCAGCGCACTAGGCGAACCAAAGAACGTAGTACTCGATGAGAAGAGCAAGCTCGAGCCCTTTAAAGCTTGGGCTAAAGCCTCTCAAGTAAACGGCAGCAAAGTGTGGATGCAACTAAACCACCCTGGCAAACAAATACCTAAATTTCTGAATAAGGAGCCTGTGGCACCATCAGCAATCCCCTTAGGTTCCGGCCTTGACGCCACCTTCGCCACACCCAGAGAGTTAACGGAACCTGAAATTGAAGCCATTATTAAGCGCTTCGCCAACGCAGCGCGCCTAGCTAAAGCAACCGGATTTGATGGTGTGCAGATACATGGCGCTCACGGCTATTTAGTAAGCCAGTTTCTTTCTCCGCGACATAACCAACGCAAAGACCAGTGGGGCGGCTCACTCGAAAACCGCATGCGTTTTGTCGATCAAGTCTACAAAGCGATTCGGGAACAAGTTGGTGAAGAGTATCCCGTTGGCATC
>JAWUYI010000125.1:0-22280 GCA_034110885.1 Oleiphilaceae bacterium | reverse complement strand
CAAACCGTCAAGATTGCTATCATCTGCAGAGTCCCATGCTACAGCCCTAAGGTCGACGGCAAAGTTCTCACCCGCTTTCACAAACTTTGAATCACGAGCATCATCTGCAATACTCGTAAAAACGGTGTCTTTGCTGGCATTAAAACTTTCGTTAATTTGGCCATCGTCTGCAAGGTCGGTCTCACGCTGACCCGATACGTCCATATGCAAAGCAAACGGCCTAACGGTGATTGGCGGCGACTGTCCTTCTACCAGAATATCTGGCAAACCATTGCGCCCAACGATATTGAACCGCGCATGCAAACTGATTGCCCCTGCATCCTCATAGTTAAAGCTAAAAGGCGCTTCTCCCTGATTGCTGAACCTAAAACCAACTGTCGTGTAATTCAGAGGATCACCAAAGTCAGTACCGTCTATCGTTCGCGTGTTCCTCGCACTGACGGTCAAATCACTACTGGCAACGCAGCTACTCGGGTTCTCACACACAAAGCCAAATTCAATATTGCGGTTGCGCCGTATATTTGTAACACACGCGCCAGTGAGCGTATCCGTCTCGACTAGCGCAACCGTTAGGTCTTGAGCATTAGGCACAACATTATTGGCTTTTCCCGCGATTTGAGTCGCCAAATTCTGGTTATTCAAAACAACCCCATCCGCATAGAAGCGAAAAGCCGCATCTGCGAAGGCCAAAGGAGGGTCTTCAACGGCGTCACCGTCAATATCGCTGGCAAAGCCATCTGTTACATCAATATCAATAGCATCAATTGGGGTGCCTTTGCGAACCCGCGCCACCACGCTGTCTCGCCCTCGCCGCATGCGGATACGAGTGGGCCTCACCGAGTCAAAACTTGGCGAAGAGCTTAGCGTCAAGGTCGTATTTCTAGTGACCTTAAAAGGGGCGTGATTTCTATCATGAGCGGTAATCGTTACTGGCTCTTCCTCGCACGTTAGGCCGGTGCCTGAATGCGAAATATGATAGTGGTGCGGTACCTTAAGGCTTTCTATCTCTCGAATAGAGCAAACCTTCAGATCGCCAATTTCATGTATATTGGTCGCGCCGCCTGTTGAGCCAGTAAAACTTAAATATAAGTCGTTTGGAATACTAGATTGATCCGCATTAACGTTTCTAATCCGGAACCTTGGAACAATATCTTGAAAGCCTGAACCCGTATCACGTTCAACACGTGCCGTTGCGTTTCTCCTGCCTCCTGTCGAATTATCAATACTAATTCGATATCGATGAGCAGGCCCGGGGGTTGAACCAGCAACATCAACGCCGGGACTTAAACCTCTTGTACTAAACAAAAACGGATAACCCGTCTGGCCGCTACCAGAACCGCGCAAAGACACGGACTCTCTTTGCCGCCCGACGCCTCCATTACGGCCTTCAGAACCATTTGAAAAGTTGCCATACTCATCGATCCCGACGCCAAGCCAACCACCAGCAAAACCGTCAATACCTGAACGCTGAGCATAACCTAGCGAACCGCCGTAGCCGCCTGCATCAGGGCGGATATTCGCATTAGATAGAACCACTGCAATACCATCGGCGCCATTTCCGCCATAGGCATAATGTGTAAATTCAACTTCAACAAAGTTGTTTCTAGCAGGAAATGCTCTTAACAAGGTTGCGATAGTCGCATTGTTCCGGCTTTGATCAGTGAATCGCAGCTTTCCACTATCAACAATCCTGGGTGCACCGAAGCTTCCTTGGCTACTGTTAGTTGCCCAATCTAGATCAACATCTGTTT
Organism: Oleiphilaceae bacterium; assembly: GCA_034110885.1. Classification (GTDB taxonomy): domain Bacteria; phylum Pseudomonadota; class Gammaproteobacteria; order Pseudomonadales; family Oleiphilaceae; genus PZPK01. The sequence continues at coordinate 20,529 of JAWUYI010000125.1, read as the reverse complement.
GACTGGAAAAATCACTCGCATAGCAATTGGTCACGCAATCAAACTGGAAGTTCAATATGCTTGTCACAGGTGCAGCACTGGAAGATGATGATCGGATTCTTCTCGTCTCTAAGGAATGAACGTCGCGATGCAGAGGTGTTCTGCCTAAGGTTAACGTCACGGACGTAGGAGAGTTCAAAACAGCTCTGCGAACACCTACTCGCACACCTAATGAGTCTCGAATCAGGTAGTTTGCTCTGCGCGTCGCCGAAGTGGATTCAAGCGCTTTATCAAACACTAAATCTAAGCGGCGAAGGTCACTACAATCTGTGCTAATCGTTAACAGTCTCGCATCTGCGTGAACAAACCCTGACAGCAGAGCAAAAACGAACAAGAGGGTACAGCGACACATACTACTCATAGGTCCCTCGCTTGCACTTGAATGCTCCGCTGCGCTTCCTCAAACCCATAGCCACAGCGGGCATGCGCAGCAATACGCCATGTTTCAAGCGTCATAACCGTTACTGCATTGCACTCTAATGAAACTGAGCAGTTCTCCAAGCCATCGTCATCAGAGCTAGAAAGGTTAGAAAAATCGACATCCCCTAAGCTCGCGACACAACTCTCACTATTCAAACTCAAGCGATGTAAGGCGATTTCTATACCTGCCTCAGCTGCATAAAAGGCTCGTTGGGAATTCAAATCCTGGCCAAACGCGCGAGACGAGGTTTCAGTGTAATTACTCAACGCGACAACAACGAGCGACATAATCACCAACAAAAAAATGCTCGCGATTAAACCAATGCCACGTTGACGCTTAATGTTAGGGCCAGGGTTAGGGTACATTGCGAACCTGCACCTCTTGATTAAATTCAAACGCGACGCCGTTTTCCAGTTCAAAACTGGACAATATATTAACGGTCGCATTCGTGTTTACGGAACTCGTGTCATATTCAAAACTACCCGAACGCATCCCTGTGGCAACCACGACGGGGTTGCTTAACGCCCCAGAACTAAATGCGCTTTGAAAGCCATAATTACGGTACATGCGCAACACGCCCGACGCAAAGCAATAACTAAGCGGTTCTCGAACAACATAGACCCTATTCTGAGGAGACTCATCTTGAAACGCTGTATTGCTCAAAAAGCTTACGGCGACCGTTCCTGGCAGGCTGCCCGCTGCAATACTAGACATGGGAGAGCTAATAGGACCGGGGCTCGCTAGACTGTAACTCTCAATATTATCTCTAGGAAAAACAGCTAGGCGATCGCCCGAAGCCAACTGTCCCGCATCATAACTTTCAAACTCAAAAAGCTCTGCCGTACTTTCAGCAACGCCCACTGGAATAGATCGGTAGAACGTACCCTCAACAATGGGTACAAATTCAATACAGTTATCTGTAAAGCCAGAAGAACTGCCTAAGCGTAAACTATTAGGCAAAGCGCGCCGCAGGTCTCGACTGATTTTTTCAGAAACTATCCAAGAGGTCGCCGCAATTTTCTGGCGCTCAGCTGTATCTGTCACACCCTTCACTGCTTGGCCAATAAAAAGCGTTGAGCCCACAGCAATGAGACCCGCCAGAACAATAACGATCACAAGCTCAACAAGCGTAAAGCCCTGCTGCCGCGTCGGACGCGAATTAAATGACCGATAATTCTGCACTAATAATTGCCCTTGTAACTAGCTATCTTGATTTGCGTTTCGTCGGGCGAAGTCACGGTCACTAATATCTTCTTCACTTGGTTGTTACTGGCGGCACCGACATCAGCTCCAGCGCATGCAACCGACACTTGAACTCGATAGCCGTCATAGTCCGTAAGCACGCCATTTTGCTTTCTAGGCGGCTTATCGTTCGTTCCGTTGAAATCGTCCACATCGTTGTAATCGACCCGAGATTCGCCGGATTCTGGCCCTAAACCGGAACAATCAGGCGAAACCACCGCGGGTACGCCACCAACCGGTGTATTGTGGTCATAGTACTTTGATAGCGCTTCATCCAAGTATATCTGCGCTAGAGACAAACTTTTACTGCGCAATAACGGATCGGCGTTGCTTGCGACCGACACCCCAAATGCGTTTAACAAAGCGACCATCGCGATTGAAACAATGACGATTGAGATCACAAGCTCGATTAAGGTGAAGCCCTTTGCATTTGCAGAACGAATATTTCTATCTAAAGACATCTGGCCTCCGCTATGTAGGCATAACCCGTCGCCGACAAACAAATTAGATACGCTCTTTCAGCCTGAATTCGGATTTCGTGGTTTTGATAAGGGCTTAAGTTGGCAGCAGAATCCCAAGCAAAAGTTCGAGTGTTGCCCGCCGAAAGGCTAGCCCCATCAACTGAAAGGTTAGCATTGCCGTACTCGACATCTACGGTATATGTTTCCTGGCCGGAGGCCATTGCTGGGTCTAGTCCAACCTTAGTAACAGAGAAATACCAGGTATCGCTATCGGCACGAATGGCCAAAGAAACTGGAGAGGCCTGAGCACTCATGCCTAAAGCGACACGCTGCGCTAACTGAAACTGGCTAACTAACTGTTCACTCGCAATACGCGTCGAGAAACTATCTTTGGAGGAGAAAAGGGGAATCGCAGATACTGACAAAATGCCGATTAGCAAAATAACCATCACGAGCTCAACAATGGTAAACCCAGCATCCTGTCGCATCGTAAACCTGCCCTATTTGCTATAGCCTTAACGGAAAAAAGCGCTTAAGAAAGCGCTTTTTTTGAGGTCTCAGCTACTAACCACAGCCATCAGTTTCTAAGGTTACTGAGTAACCGGCCGTTAATGGCGCCACATTGATTGTCGCGGCATTGGCTGAAATATATTCTACGTAACAATTCGCTTTAACAGCGATCTGCAGGCTTGCGCCTCCCGTTGCTACTGGCGCTACTGGGGTTAAGGTAAACTCAGACGCTGTAATTCCAGCAGCAGCCAAAATGCCCGCGCCGTTAGGTGTAGGGTAACCATTTACCATTGTAATCGTTTGTCCTTCTAGACTGACGCTGTCGCCTAAAGCCCCACTACTCACTAATTGTTCAGCATGCGCAATTGCAGCAGCTGACTTCATCGACCCAGCTAACCCTGCAAGAGAAGCCTCGCGAGCATCTTGTCCAAAGTCAGCAAAGCGCGGCAGCGCAAACGCCGAAAGAATACCCAAAATCACGATCACCATCACAAGCTCAATTATGGTAAAGCCCGATTGTTTTTTAGAACTAGTTGTCACTTTTAACCTGCCTATTTTTGCGCGGTTTCGCGCTTATAAATTTGAAATTCTAAAGGTTATCGGCCTAAGCAGTAAAAACCTTAATTCATCGCTTCATGAAGTTCATGACGCTTTCTATACTTACAGCCTTTTAACGCTGAACCACTGTATGAGCAGCCACAAGATCGCGCTCACTGACGCCCATCTGATCCATGATAACGCGATTACGTGAAATATAATCATGCTGAAGTTCTTGTGCTAGCAGCTTGGCATGGTCGGCATTCTCACCTAATTTATCGAGCTGCACGTGGATCAACGTTGCTATAACGAAAAAAGACACAAGTACCACAAAAAAACGACCACTAAACGAACCAGAAGAGAGTCCATACGACCCCCTAAGTTTCATTTTGCTATTGCTTTTGTTTCTTTTGCTGCTCACGCCTAGCACCGATCATTCAAAAAAATTTATCAGGCATTAATTGTAGCACTAAATATAGGATGCATTTTATGATTGTTGACAAATGGTCATAGTTCCCGAAAATATATAAAAATATCATTCCGAGGTTTGAACAGGCTTTATTAGCCCCGTTCCGGTTGCACTATAGTTGGAAAATAATAGTTACCTTCCAGCAAAGCAACGCGTTTCGGATTCATGGAATCCTTAAATCGCTCAAGATACTGTTCTACCAATATTTCAAGGATGTCTGTTTTACGCAGATAATTCTGGCTAAGTCGTTTATCCTGAGAACGTCTCAGAATGATTTTGCCGGATTTGACATCAGCGTTTGCAGACTTGCTACAACTTTTACATTTAAACTTTGATTGTGTGGGTCGGTTCTTCTTTGAAACATAACCACATAAACATTCTTGTGACGTGTAAGCCGGGTTAACTTCTTGTTGCTTGATGCCTTGCTGTTCGAACTGCCTCTTCTTTTGTTCTATGATGCCTTTGCCAAAATTCTGGATTAGGCGATTAAGGCGCCTTGAAAGGTTTGGGGTTTGAAATCTCAGTCGCTCCCAGACCATAACTGAGGGTCTATGGATAGCCACAAGCCTATTTAAGCAGCGATTCACCTCGTTTTTAACTCTGTTGCGAAGCTTACTCACCCAATGGCGGTAACGCTTGGAGTCGCGAGGTTTAATGCCTTGCTTTTGCAATCTTGAAGCGAGCGCAATGATACGTTTGTCATAGTGAGACAGGTCGTCAATCCAACGACGACCTAGAATATCCCCTTCTGAAGTAGCGAACAAACAAGACAGGCCGGTGTCGATACCTATTACTTTACCAGAGGTTATTGCTTGAGAAATCTCTGCTGTTTTGGTGAATACGACACTATCCAACTGATTGCTTTTGAAGTTCAATTGAACAGCGTTGTTTCGCATCCCTTTGGCTTTCTCGTAATATCCATTCGTTTTGATGGGAATGTTGATTAGTTGTCCCCGCTCCGGGGTCATGACTCTAACCCAATAGTCGTATAACGTACCTTTGGCCTCTTCCAGTTTCATGCCATGAGCCAACTGCATATTTATATGTTTAAAGCAGGGGTTTTTGTTTCGTTTAAATACCGCTTTTCGAATGTGACAATAGAGTCTATAAAGTTCTGGGTGACTGGAGGCTACTTTTCGATTACCACGATTGATTCGATAGATTGTTGTCTTATCTTCTTTTGATAAGCTTGAAAGAGCGACAATTTTTTTGATGTCGTTTTGTCGATTGGTAACATAGGAATCCAGCATGCCTATCACTTGGTCGCGACAGTTTTGCACCATCCGAGCGGGGAGAGCCGTTTCTAGTGGTTCAGGATCTTTGTTAAAACGTCCATCCTGATAGTAGCGACCCCACTGTACTTTCGACCATTGATGTGCGAGCCGACGATAGGCAAACAGCACAGACTGAAGCCGGGTTAACTTACCCGCATTCGCCATATGCTTTAACTTGTAGGCCTTTACATCGGTCATAGGTGTTCTTTTTCCAATTGCTCTATCAGTTCTTCAGTCTTTCTTTTAGTGCGCCTTTGCCCGTACAAACGAGCGCAGAACGAAGTGATAACAGACACAAAATCCTGAATAAGATCCTGCTTGTCCGTATCAACTTCGTTAACAATTTCAATATGCCTGTCATCAAGATTAAGCAGTGTTTGAATGTAGTTGAAACTAAAACGGGTTAAGCGATCCTTGTGTTCAACAATAATCAAACCTACCGAGCGATCGTTTAAGATTCTCTGTAGCTTTTTCCTGTTATCGTTCAAGCCGGAGCCAACCTCTTTAATGACTTGATTGACCTGATAACCTTTAGCGTTCGAATAGGCAACAAGTCTATCTGCCTGTGACTCAAGATTTGACTTATTCATGCTAGAGCTTACACGGCAATACACAACCACTTTGCTTGCCTTAGTTTGTGTCGCTGAATTAGGAACGATAACGGTACCCGTTTCCAACTGATACGCTCCCGCTATCTTGCCCGCTTTAAAATGGTTCCAAGCAGTTTGATAGCTAATACCTAGTTCTTTTGCATAGCCGCTTAATTTCATATATTGAGGGTAAAAAAAATCTTGTCTGTATCTATATATTCTTATATGTGATGAGTTGCTTTATGCAATACTAAGACCGCCCCATCGCTGCGTTACCCAAGTCCCAGATTGGCAAGAACACACCCAGCGCGAGAACCAGAACAATACCACCCATCGCAACAATTAGAATGGGCTCTATCGACTCAGACAAGCGTTTTAAAGAATAATCGGCCTCCTCGTCATAGAAGTCAGCGACTTCAATCAGAAGCGTATCTAGGGCACCGGTTTCCTCTCCGACAGATATCATTTGTAAAACTAAGGGTGTAAATATTCCCGTGGCACGCGCACCTCTGAGTAGGGTATCGCCTCGCTCAATTGAACGTTTCATGTCTTTAATTTTTTGCGCCACAAAGTGGTTTCCTGATGCTTCGGCTGCAATCGCAAGCGCCTGAATTAGTGGTACACCTGCACTTAACATCATGGAAAAATTCCGCGTAAAGCGGGACAAGGTAACCTGTTCATAGAGTGGGCCTACAATGGGAAACCTTAACTTTTTCCGATCCCAGGTCATCTGCCCCTTTTCAGTAGACTTCCATTTTTTGAACGCAAAAATCACAGCAACAACACCTAAAATCATCGCCCACCAATAATTGATGCAGAAGTTAGATGTCGCAACGAGGATTTGCGTAGGCAACGGTAAGTCTGCCCCGAACTTTTTAAACACCGAAGCGAACTGTGGAATAACGAAGATGTTGACGACGAAAAGAGCAATGGCAATCGCGACCAATACCATGGTGGGGTAACGAGCAGCCTGTTTAATACGTTTCCGCGTATCACGCTCAAGCTCAAGATTACCGCTCAGGTGCATAAACGCCTCTTCAAGACGGCCGGTATTCTCCCCAACATGTATCATGGCAACGAACAGCTCTGAAAAAACTTCCGGCTGAGCCTGCATCGCGGTCGCCATCCCAACACCCGATTCTAATGATTCTGAGACCTCGAGCAAACTCTTTGAAAGTGGCTTTGAACGTGTCGAGTCCGCAAGGCCTTTCATCGCACGAATAATAGGTATACCCGCTTTTGTGAGCGCATACATTTGACGACAAAAGATGATTAATTCATCAAGACTTACTTTCTTTGGCCATAACTCAATCTCTAAAAGATTTGTTGCCTCACCGGTTTCAACTTCACTAATATTAATGGGAGTGATACCTTTTTGAGCAAGGTCGTTCGCCAAAAAACCTGCTGAAGTTGCTTCAACATCGCCTTGCACTAATTGCCCAGAAGAATCGCGACCTCGATAAGAGAATTTAGCCATGAATGCACCAGTGTAACGTGTATGTATGAACGGCCACTCTAGAAGTCACTATCAAGCTCCAATGTTAGCTCATCATCCTTTGGATCCAGATCATCCAAGCTAATACCACCTTCGAGTTTCGTTGATACTCGCAGCACCTCATCGACCGATGTAGTGCCTTTGAGCGCATAATCTAAGGCGCAGCGCTCTATCGGTCGATACATTTTGTTGTTACGCGCGGCCTTTGCAAAGTCATCTGGGTCAGCGCGACGCAAGGCACTCAAACATGCTTCGTCGAGTTCAAGCCATTCGTAAATACCAATTCGGCCTTGGTAGCCGGTATTTCCGCACTGATAACACCCATTCCCCTTCACGAATTCTTCGGGCAACACTTCGCCTTCGTCTAGCAAGTGTGTCAAATACGTACGATCCTGAGCACTAATCGCATGCTTAGTACCGCAATTTGGGCATACGCGCCTGACCAAACGCTGCGCCAGAACACCAATCAACGAACTAGCGACCAAATAAGGTTCAGCCCCCATGTCAATTAAGCGCATAGCACTACCAAGCGCATCATTCGTATGGAGGGTAGACAGCACCATATGGCCAGTCATTGCAGCGCGCAAGCCGATTTCAACTGTTTCATGGTCACGCATCTCACCGACCAAAAGAATATCAGGGTCTTGGCGTAAGCATGAACGCAACACCATCGCGAACGTCAGTCCAACCTTGGGATTAACCTGAACCTGCGTAATCCTAGGAAGCCTATATTCGACAGGGTCTTCTGCTGTGATAATTTTATGCTCAGGCTTATTTAGGTAGTTCAAGGCGCCATAAAGCGTTGTGGTTTTACCGCTCCCTGTTGGGCCAGTCACCAGTACCATGCCATGAGGCCTTGTGACAGCAGCTTTGAATCGTTTCATTATTTCGGGGGGCATGCCGCTGTTCTCAAGCCCCAGCATCCCTTCAGACTGGTCAAGTAAGCGCATTACCACAGATTCACCATATTGCGTCGGCAAGGTAGACAAGCGCACGTCAATCGACTTTGACTTCACACGGATATTGAATCGGCCATCCTGCGGTAGACGTTTCTCCGATATATTCAGCCCGGACATCAACTTGAGCCGCAACACGAGGGCTGAATTGATTCGCGTTTCGTTCATAACCTGTTCTTGCAAAACACCATCAACACGCAAACGGATGCGCACAACGCTTTCATCTGGCTCGATATGAATATCGGACGCTCGCGCCTGCACCGCATCTTCGAAGATTGACTGCAGAAGTCGTACCACAGGTGCATCATTCGCGTCGGTATCATTCGTAAGCTCAGCAAGATCAAATGCGTCGTCGGCCAATTCACTATCCAGCTCTACCGCCAGATTGGTAATTTCTTCCGTACGGCGATAGACCATGTCTAAAGTCGCCAGCAACTCGCTTTCACGCACCACCGCTTGTCGGGTTGGTTGGCCAAGTTGTTTACTCACCTCATCTATCGCCATCAAGTCGAGCGGGTCTGCCATGCCGATGAGCAGCTCACCTTGCTGCTCATCCAAGATAATGACACGAAAACGCCTTGCATATGTTTCAGGCAACTTTGATATTAGGTCACGCTTAAACTGATACGATTTGAGTTGTACGAAGGGAATATTCAGCTGCCTAGACAGTAAATCTAGCAGCGCGTCCTCGTCGATCATTCCTAGATTTATGAGCGTTCGACCCAAGCGCAACCCAGTGCGCTTTTGCTCACTCAATGCCGACATAAGCTGATCTTCGGTGATCATCGAGTTCGCGATCAAGAGATCACCAATCCGCAGTTTTTTCTTGCTGTCGCTCATAGCTCTTTAATAACCCCGAAGTTGCTTTAGACGCTGATCGGCAAATGCCATCAACTGCGCATCATTTAACTGTAAACTCTGTGCCTTTTGATAGGCTCTACGTGCGGGATCGTATTGCTTCAAATGATCCCAAGCGATCGCGGCACCAAGCCACCATTTTGCTCGATCGCCGTGAACCTCAATCAAACGTTGATAAAGGTCCGCTTGGCGAAGGTGCTGCCCTTGTTGCTGATAAACCGATGCCAGTAACGAATAATAATGCATGTGTTTCTCAATAGGCGGCAGCCTTTGCTCTAGGGTTTGCTGCGCCATAAACAAATCATCAAGCTGCAAGTAACGCCGCGCAGCGATCATTCTAAACTCATGATTGGCATGCATCGACGGTTCGGCCAACAAAGCATCTAAGTCAGTGTAGGCGCGCATCTTTGTTAGCAGTTTTGCCAACTCTAATAACGACGCTTTATGCACTGGATTTTCACGAATAAAGGTTTCGAGCTGTTTTCGAGCGACGTCATACACACCCGACTCAGCTAATGCTCGAGATCTTGCGGCATTTTTTTGATCTAGCGTTTCAGGAGAGACCGTTACAGCCGACACCGGTCGAACTGCTTTTAGCCCAAACTCTTGCTCAACCTTTTCTTCAACCATAGGCCTTGCCGGCTTAGCCACCTCACTCTTTGGGGACGATACAGAGTTAATAGCCAAGGTCGATGCCGCGTTCCTGACAACCGTTTCGTTATGAACTGGCTCTTTTTGAGCCGCACGCGCAGAAGTATTCTGAGAAAGGTTCGCTTTAGTGTTCGCACGCTCTCCCAAGCCTGGTTGTTCGCTCTCAGCACCTTCGGAAACAGAAACCGAAACAACATCCGAGGCTATTTTCGTGCCGGGTAGGCTCACACCCTCATGTTTAGCGTTACTCTCATACGCCTCCAAGCTTTCGAGTTGTGCTCCTTGCAGCAAGCTTGTTTCCGCACTCTCACCTGGATGCCTCGAGCCATCTGAATCACGGAGCAGTATTAAGGTAACAATCCCAATCAGGCCAAGAAAACACGCCATCAAAAATGCTCGCCAATAAGTACTTGGCTTATTAAGAAGGACGGAGTCATGAGAAGCAGCCAAACTCGCCCGCCCTTCTAAAGAAGGCCGCGCACCGCGTTTTTCCAAGTCTCGAAGAGCTTGATTAATCACACTCATAATAAAACACTCAAATGCTCTGCCACCCATACGCCGCCAACGGGAAGCAGCATAAAAAAGGCAAGCCATCTTTTCTGCAAGGGTCGCGAGGCCACCCATGAAACAGGCGAAATACTAGGCGTGTCTTTTATCGCCAACATCACCTGAGGCCTATCGGCGAGAGCTAGGCCCTGGCCATAGGTTAAAAGCAATGCCTTGTGGCAGAGTATGTTAATCAGCCTAGGGACACCTTTAGAGGCTTTAGCCAAGGCTGTAATAGCCGCAGACGTGAAAAGGTTCCCGTCATCTCGGCCTGCCTGTCGAACCCGATGTGCAACGTAGTCGGAAACAAGCTGTTCCGACAGGGGCTGCAAGCGATAATGAAAACTTATGCGCTGAGCCAGTTGGCGCAAATTATCTTGAGCTAGGCGCTCATCTAACTCTGGCTGCCCAAAAAGTACAATCTGGATCAGTTTTTGTGATTCCGTTTCAAGATTGGAGATGAGCCTCAAAGCTTCGATGGTATCGCGGGGCATTGACTGCGCTTCATCGATGATCAAGACAACACGCTTATCCTGGGCAGCTAGAAGTAGAAGTTTCTCTTGGATTTTTTGCAGAGCTCGCATGTGTACTTCGTTAGTCATACTACTGTTAAAGTAGTCGTCTATATGGCTACTCATGTGCTGAGACAAGCAGGTCTGAGGCGCGTCAGTAAGCTCATCTGCTAGAAGACAATAAAGTGTTTCGGGAGAACAACTGGGATTTGGTATGTAGGCACTTACGTACTCAGCTTCCAGAGAATTAAGAAGCATTCTACAAATAAGCGTTTTCCCCGTGCCCACTTCACCTGTAACTTTGAGGAAGCCCTCTCCTGTTCGTAAGCCGACCAAGAGCATTTCGAGAGCTTGAGCATGCGACAGGGAGTTCATGAAAAAGTGCGTATTGGGCGTTAAGCCGAAGGGCTGTTCCCGCAGGCCAAAAAATGATTCATACATACTCTCTGTACCTAGTCGTAAAAGCTAGTTTCCGGAGCTGACCTTAAAGACTCTCTAAAGCCGCCAAAACGCTCTCGGCTTTGGCGAATATCTTCGAGAAAGACCTCGTTGTCGGTAAGTTTTGGCCGAAGCAATATAACAAGCTCGGTTCGAGTTAGTTTCTTTGATTTCTGTTTAAAAAGCTCGCCCACTAGGGGGATATCACCAAAAAATGGCACCGAAGAATTTTCATCTACGCTGCGAGTTTGAATAAGCCCACCAATCACAACTATCTGGCCATCGTCTGCGGTAATGATGCTATCGGACTCTCGAATCGTTGATAACGCAAGAGGCAAATCGATCTGGTCGCCACCGATGGTAATGATCTTTTGCTGATCCTCTACTTCACTAATTGCAGGATGGATATGGAGGATAATCTTGCCGTCATCACTGATTTGCGGCGTAACGTCTAAGGCAATACCTGAAAAGAACGGTGTAAAATCGATATCCGTTGAATTGGTATCCGCATCTGAATCGGACTCAAATTCAATATCTGTGACAAAATATTCGTCGGTGCCAACCTTAATAACTGCCTTTTGGTTGTTCACTGTGGCGATACGAGGGCTAGAAAGCACTTGGACATTTCCTTGTGTACCTAGGAGATCGATCGTGGCGTTAAAACTCCCCAATTTCAATGCCGTTGAGAAAACGCCTCCTGCATTGCCTGCCGTAACCGTTCGCGCCGCTTGCCCTACCGTCAACGAATCTTGCGCAATCCCTGACATATCAAAACTTCCTTCTTCGGTGAAGCTCCAATCAATACCTTGCTGATAGCCCTCGCCTAAGTCTACCTCAAGAATTTTCGCTTCTATCAATACTTGTCGTCTTAGCGTCAGTTCTGCACTTTTCAAATACTCTTCGATCGCCCAAAGCTCTTGATTGTCGGCGCGAACAACAATCACACCGGCACTTGGAGTGATTACCACCGAATGCCCGTCATCGTCACCAATAATTAAGCTAAGGGTCCGCTCCAGATTTCGCCAAAACCGACTTTCGCTGCGTGTTTTGATTTGTGTGCCTAAGCGTCGTGAAGACTCAGAACTACTTTCGCCGCCTTCATCGCCATATGAGTCATCACTCTGAGTAATCTGGCCTGAACTGACTTGTGTTTCCGAACCACCGGTGCGCGTGATATCAAGATAATCAATTTGGAAGATTCGAGTTCGCAAGCCACTTGGATAGACCATGATAAAACGCCCACTCGCATCAAACTCATAGCCGTATAGCTCTTTGCAAACATGGAGCACTTCAGAAACAGTGACATCTTTGATGTTCAAACTAATGGTCCCAGAAACATCAGGGTGAACCACTACATTTTTACCCGATTCGGCCACTAAGCTTTGGAAAAAGTCCTTCGCGGGATGGTCTACTACCGCAATGTCAAAGCGCGGCTCTGCCTCAGTTTGGCCTGCACCTAGATCTAGCGGAGGCATAAGGGCATCCGCAAGGTCTTGATTCAGTTCAATAGGAGGAGGGGCTTGTCCTTCCAGAAAAGAATCAAGTTCATCGTTGATTTGGTCAATACCCAATGTGGTATTAGATTGTGGCGATTGCAGCAATGCGTTATCGGTCGCACATGCAGACAAGAGCGCAGCATAAGCGACAACGGTAACCAGTTTAACTGTAATATTTGCCATACCTTTCCCTAATAACATTTCAATACCTACAGCCTTTTAACGACATACGTTCACCAAGCAACAAGACTGTCATTTTCTGGTGATTCCAGGAGCGGAAAGTAATGGCACCCAACGACGCTGCGTTGCAGAAACAAGCAGAACCCCTGAGCCTGATATTTTAGTGACCTTCATGCTTCGAAATTTATCGCCTTCACGAACTGCTTCCCCATTTAGGTAAGCAACAGCTTGACCGGCAGACGTCTTAATATAATTCAAGATGATTGGTTGCTGTTCTTCGCTTTTGCTAATCGAAATTGGCTTAAACATATACGGTTTGGTTGGGTCGGAAAGATCCGACTCGCTTGCAAAACACGTAGCCGAAAACAACGCTGCCGCCACCAGCATCAATACTCTAGAACCACGCAATTCAGCCACCAATCCATGCCTCGTTAATACTAAACGTACTAATACCTATCACTATCTCAGCGCTTGGATACTCCAAAACTTCGTAGCGCACATTTGACCAATAAAACCCATTCAACTCTTCGAGACGAGATATATACTTCATCGTCTCGAAGTAGGAACCCGTTAAGGTCATCTCAAAGCCGTGCTCAAAAACGCTCACATGAATATCATCGGCCGCCGACAAAGAATCCTTAGTTTCTATTACAACCTCTTTGGGCTCGAGATTACGCGCTTCGATTAAGGTCAAGCCTTTGTAGTCAGCAAGCAGACTGCGCAAAAGATCTTGCGTTTGTCGGGGGCTAAGTAGAGCAGAAACTTTGTCTTGCAAGATCATTTCAATATCTAGCAGGTTCTTTCTCAGTGCTTTTTGTTCATCACGAAGCGCGTCGTTCGGGTCATTTTCTATGGTGAGTTGAAGCGCTTTATACTGATGAGTAAGCTGCACGAAGGCTGACTTCTGCTGAGCCAACTGTTTCTCTAACGCAGACTGTTTCTCTAGAACAGGAAAAACCAAGAACTGCAACAAGACAAATAGTACGGCAGAGAAAATACCCCCAAACACCAGAGCGCGCTCACGAAAGCTAAGCTCAGAGAACTTCTCGTTTAATTGAACCCATGTCACAGTCCACCTCCCTCTGGAATACTTCTGAGAGAAAACACATAGCGCCGCTTATCTTCCGCATGCTGAACTAACTTAAGGCTTTCAAAGGTCTTTTGTGAAAATAAACTTTCAGACTGTAAACCCTCCAGAAAAACCGGAATCTGGGCTGCGTCGACTGTTTCTCCGTTGATATACAAACGTCCCATCGAACGATCAGCTTCAAACTCGGTCAACCATAGCTTTTCTGGCGTATGCTTCGCCAAACTTTTAAAAAGATCGCTATACAAAAATTTGAATGTATCCTGCTGCGAACCTAATTGATTAAGCAAAGCCCGATAAGCCTCAATCTCTTTTCCTAGCGCGTCATTTTCTGTTTTTAAGTTCTCATCGATCTTCATAGCCTGCGCTTCTTCTGCCAACACGCTTACCTGCTGCTGCATAGCATTTAAGTCGCCCTGACTTAGCGAATACTGAGTTTCTCTATTCTCTAACTGATTCGCCAATAAAAAATGCGCCCCTATAACCATAATCACTACAGCGGCGCATGCCAAGACGAGTTGAGGCAAACTTAATGGAGGGATTTTTAACTTAAAGGTTTCCCCATAAAAATTAACGGCATAAGCCGAATCATCCATACCGAGAAGCGCGCCAAAGGCATAGGTCGCACTCTGGTTTAAGCGCGTATTTTGCTGAGAGCTAGGGCCAACGGCCAAGGCGCCAAAGCTGAAACTCTCGACCAAAATTCCTAGGGAGCCACCGATCATATTTTCCAACGGAAGCATCGACTCAGGCGCCGATAGCTTCAGCACATTAGGTGAAGCCAAACCCATCTGACTTTCGAAATAGTCGAACGAACGTTGGACCTCAAGTGTAAGTTGGTCGAGCTTACGCTCTTGTTGCGAAGGGTCTCTCAGAGACGCAAACTGAAATTCAAAATCACGCGCTAAGTAGAGTTGCCCTTCTTTGACCAATACGAGCAAGCCGTAACGGTCTGTCAGGTGCAACAGAACAGACACTTTCGTATCATCTGTTACTTGAGAAATTAACGCTGAAGCCAGCGCTAAATCTGCACTCGTGATTTCATTTGGCTCTAGGCCAGCGTCGCGCAGAATATCCAAATAGCGAGCCACTGTCTCAGATTGTGCAACTCGCACATTTAGCTGGGCACTGCGCCCTCGCAAGGCTTCGTCCGGATAACAAAAGACATCTACAGTCGCATCTTCGACTCTAAAGTCGAGCATATCCTTGATACGCCATTTCGACGCTTCAGCTAATTCATCTTCAGGGACAGCAGGCCGATCAATCAAATAGCTTTTATATTGCTGCGTTGACAGCACCAAGTTCACCAAACTTCCGGACAACTTGTGCTCTGAGACGAGCTGCTTGAGACGTTCACCCTGCTGCGCTGCAGGCACGGTTTCCTGTATTACCTTGAGCGGTTCATCATCGTCATGACGCACAACAAGGATAATCGCATCTGGCAACAGTTGCATGCCAATCTGCTTTGAAGAGGATTTCGACTTAAATAACGAAAACACTGGAAATACGGACAAGCTCGGTGCTCAGTATTGTTGTATGTGGCACTAGAATAATGACAGAGCGCCCAATTGTAAACTTAAGTGAACCAAGCATCATTAGAACATGTCGCGTTCTACTCGAAGAAAAGCTGCAACCCGCCTAGAAAAGACTAGGAGCACACCTAATTGAGGACGTTCGAAAACTAAACAATTGGGTCAGAACGTCGACGTGAAACCAAAACTAAATCCAGACAAATCCATATTATTTTTATCGATTAATTGCATGTACTCAAGACTAATCGTGAGGTTCAAAACCTCAAAATCTGCCCCAACACCATAAGATGAGTCTGTTTCTGCATCACTGATAGAGGGTGAGCCGAGATCAACTACTGCGCGGGTGAAGCCGACGATCAAATAAGGAAACACTTTATCTAAAGGCAGGCCCGCTCTGATGTAAGGGCCAAAACTGTATGAGAGATCGACATCGCGATTGGCAATAGTATCACCTATCACCCCAATTTCGGCGCGCCCCTCAAACGCCATATATTCATTCAAAAACCCACCAACTCGGCCTTGCAAGCCAGTCAATGCCGCACTTTCGCTCCGCAACTCATAGTCAGGAAAAGTAACTGAGGCACCGACATAACGTTTACCATGCGTTGTATCCGCGACAGCCGCACTGGCGAGCGCCGTCATTGCTACAGACAAAACTAAAGAACGAACATAAGGCTGCTTAATCATAAAGAGACTCTCTCAAACTAATTTACACCGAGCAGTTCGCTCAATTTTACGCAAAAGGTTCTAGATATTCCTTAAAAAGGGATATCGTCATCAAAATCATCCATCGCTGGAGCCATTGGCGCTTGCTGTTGTGGCGCATGCTGGGGCGCCTGCTGAGTTGGCGCATAAGCGGGCTGCTGGCGCGGCGCCGCTTGTTGCATTGGTGCCGGTGCTGATTGCGGTGCCTGTCCATATGATTGCTGAGGAGCTTGCTGCTGATATCCACCCGCACCTTGATCCACGCCACCTTTCGAATCTAACATTTGTAACTCGTTACCGACGATTTCCGTCGTGTAGCGATCTTGACCTTGCTGGTCTTGCCATTTGCGAGTTTGCAAACGACCCTCAATGTATACTTTAGACCCTTTGCGCAGATAATCTTTTGCGATCTCAGCTAGACGATTAAATAGCACAATGCGATGCCATTCCGTTTTAGGAACTAATTGGCCGGTTTGCTTATCTTTGTAACTCTCATCCGTCGCAAGACTTAAGTTTGTTATAGCAGAACCCTGCGCTGAATGCCTGGTATCCGGATCCTGTCCAAGGTTACCAATTAATATTACTTTGTTTATTCCCCGAGCCATAAACTTCCCCTTAGAAGATTACACATTCCTTTGTGTTTGACATAATAAATTGAGAGCGTATGCATACCGCCGACTGCAATCATTCTCTCACGACTGCTGCCTTTTTTCTATGCGCGAAACCGCTCAATAAGCAATTACTGTAAAGCGAATTTCTGTTTCACTGCAGCGAGCGCATCATGGTCTAACCTCGCTGAAAGTACTTTGAGGTAGGCTACACCATCATCGATGACGACTGCATCCTCAACACCGCGAATATCAATCAATGCCCGACTCAACTCATCAAGCTCTTGCTGACTTTTTAAAGGCTGAAATGCAATGCTCATCGAGCTCTCGTGCTTAGGTTTTTCCATTGTGAGCGCCAGCACAAGCCAGACCGAACAGATTGCCACTGTAATGAGAAACACGCCCGACTCTCCGGCAACTGACAATAAAACGCCACCAAGCGTGCCACCAAAAAAAGCACCTAAAAACTGGCTGGTAGAGTAAACACCCATTGCTGTGCCCTTTGAGCCAGCTGGAGAAATCTTACTTACTAGCGAAGGCAACGATGCTTCCAATAGATTAAATGCCATAAAAAAAGCAAAGAGAGACACACAGAAAACGCCAAACGAATATTGCGTCCAAATCATGCTAAATGAGGACATCGCAAGTAAGGCAACCGCAAAACAAAATACAGTTTTCATCCGTTGCCGCTTTTCGCCAATAATGATCAAAGGCACCATTGCAAAAAATGACGCTAACAAAACAACAAGGTAAACCCACCAATGCTCTTCTTTCGGCAAACCAGAGTGTTGCCACAAGGCAACAGGAATAGCGATAAACATAGCGGTTAAACACATGTGGAGCGCAAAAATACCAAAATCTAAACGCAAAAGCTGGTGGTCAGATAGCACTGATTTCAACTGATCTTTGAACACTCTCGAGTCACGATTTTTAGTCGTCACATTTGGCGTCGGCACAAATAAGCAAAGCCATAGAATCGCCACTACCGCAAGAAACGCAGTCAGCCAAAAAATTGCAGACAAACCGCCAAAATCCGCAACAATAGGGCCAAGCACCAGAGCAACGGAAAAGGAAACGCCAATAGACATACCGACCATAGCCATTGCTTTCGTGCGACTCTCTACAGTCGTAAGGTCACTCAGCAAGGCCATGATAACGCTAGCAATCGCACCCGCGCCCTGAATAAAACGACCAAAGATGACGCCATAAACGGAATCACTCATCGCCGCGATGACGCTACCTATAAAAAAGATCAGTAAACCAAAAACCAAAAGCGGCTTGCGCCCAAAGCGATCTGAAAGCGCCCCGAACGGAATCTGAAAGACGGCCTGACTTAAACCGTATGCGCCAATAGCAATTCCGAGCAACACAGGACTTGCGTGCTCTAGGCTCTCCCCATACAAGACAAAAACAGGCAACACCATGAACAAACCGAGCATTCGGGTCGCATATAAAAACGAGAGAGTAAAGACGGAGCGGCGCTCGTTGGAGGTCATCATACGGTTAAGGTGTCAGGTAACAAAGCGCGCTATTCTACCATCAAACAACATACTCAACTCTAGGTTTGAGAAAACAATTTAAACTAGTGATCCAAGTCGGCCAATAAGTAGCTATAATGCTCTGTTTAACGTTGACAAGCGAAGCATGGAAAAAATCATCGTACAGGGTGCCCGCACCCACAATCTAAAGAATATAGACATTGAGATCCCGCGCGACAAACTCGTGGTTATAACTGGGCTTTCCGGCTCAGGTAAGTCATCTCTTGCTTTCGACACGCTGTATGCTGAAGGACAGAGGCGATACGTCGAATCGCTATCGACGTATGCCAGACAGTTTTTATCGATGATGGATAAACCTGAGGTTGATCACATCGAAGGCCTATCTCCCGCCATTTCTATTGAGCAAAAATCAACGTCCCACAACCCACGCTCAACAGTTGGCACCATCACGGAGATATACGACTACCTCCGCTTACTCTATGCGCGCGCCGGAGAGCCAAGGTGTCCAACCCATAATGTTCCGCTAGATGCACAGACTGTCAGCCAGATGGTAGACCTTGTACTTACGCTTCCAGAAGGAAGCAAGCTCATGATGCTTGCACCCGTCGTACAAAACAGGAAAGGCGAGCACCTTCATACGTTCCAGGAACTCTTAGCGCAGGGCTTTATTCGAGCTCGGATCAACGGCATTGTTGTTGATCTAGACGACACACCGTCGCTCGACAAGAACAAAAAGCACACCATAGAAGTTGTTATTGATCGCTTCAAGGTGCGTGACGACATTCAACAGCGTATTGCTGAATCCTTCGAGACATGCCTTGAACTCACAGATGGCGTCGCGGTTATCGCGCCGATGGAAGAAGGGGAACTTAAAGACGAGCTCATCTTCTCATCCCGTTTCGCCTGCCCTCATTGTGGGTACTCGATTAGCGAACTTGAACCAAGAATGTTCTCATTTAACAACCCGTCCGGGGCGTGCCAGACCTGTGACGGACTAGGCGTAAAGCAATTTTTCGACCCTAAGCGCGTCGTACAATCCCCTGACTTAACGCTCGCTGAGGGCGCAATAAGGGGCTGGGATAGACGCACAGTCTATTACTTTCAGCTCTTGAGCTCAGTCCTCAATCATTACGGGGTGGATATAGATACGAAGTTTGAAGACCTCCCTGATGATGTACGAAAAATAATCTTACAAGGAAGCGGCAAAACTGAAATTGCATTCAATTACGTAAATTCACGTGGCGACACAATGCAACGAAAACATCCTTTCGAAGGTGTTATTCCGAACATGGACCGAAGGTATCGCGAAACGGAATCACAGATGGTGCGTGAAGACCTATCGTCTTATTTAGCGACACAAGCCTGCCCTACATGCAATGGGTCACGATTACGCGAAGCGTCGCGCTTTGTATTCATCGATGAAAAAACTCTACCGGAAGTTAGCTGCCTGCCTATCGGTGAAGCACTTAACTACTACATGAACCTTGCTCTGACCGGTAAACGAGGACAAATAGCCGAAAAGATAGTCAAGGAAATTCGCCTGCGACTAGAGTTTTTGGTCAACGTAGGGCTAGATTACCTTACACTAGAACGGAGCGCCGACACGCTTTCAGGCGGAGAAGCTCAGCGAATTAGACTTGCGAGCCAAATCGGAGCGGGCCTAGTAGGCGTCATGTACATTCTGGATGAGCCTTCCATAGGTCTACACCAAAGAGACAATGAACGACTATTGAAAACCCTTACACACCTTCGGGATCTCGGCAACACTGTTATCGTAGTAGAGCACGACGAGGACGCTATACGCCGAGCAGATCACGTTATCGACATCGGCCCCGGGGCCGGCGTTCACGGCGGAGAGATAATTGCCCAGGGCACACCTGAAGAAGTGATTGCTAACGAAGCATCCTTGACCGGCGCCTACCTATCGGGAAGGAAGAGGATTGAAATACCTGAAACACGGAACGCTCCAACGCCTGGAAAGTACCTTCGCCTGAAAGGCGCTAACGGCAACAACCTGAATAATGTAGAACTAAATATACCTTTTGGACTGCTTACCTGCATCACCGGCGTAAGTGGTTCAGGCAAATCAACTCTTATTAACTCGACTCTTTACCCACTCGCGGCCACGGCTTTAAACAACGCGACAACATTAACGGCATCAGAATATGAGAGCATCGAAGGTTTAGATCTTTTCGACAAAGTCATTGATATCGACCAGAGCCCGATAGGTAGAACCCCGAGATCAAACCCTGCCACCTACACAGGGCTATTTACCCCAATCCGAGAATTATTTGCGGGAACACAAGAGGCCAGATCACGAGGTTACAAGCCCGGCCGCTTTAGCTTCAACGTTTAGGGTGGTCGTTGTGAGGCCTGCCAAGGCGACGGCGTGATTAAAGTTGAGATGCATTTTCTTCCTGACG
>JAWUYI010000124.1:0-32587 GCA_034110885.1 Oleiphilaceae bacterium | reverse complement strand
CGTTATTAAAATCTAGATCATTAACATCGAAGCTTTTTAGGCCTTCCATCGATTCTGAAAATCCCACTACTGCGCTCCTTTCTTATCTTCATCCGACGCAGGGGTGACCTGCTTTACCGTCATATCAAACGCATTCTGCCCACCTTCTTTGGCGGCTTTCACATCCTTCAGATTCGGATTCGAAAACCAATCTGAAGATTCAAAATTTCTCATTAGACCAGAAATTCTATTATTTGATTCAGCCATGCCTTTAATCGAAAGATTGTTAACTTTTCGAGTTAAACTTGTGTAGTACAAGCCTTCCGGGAGCGTTTTCACCATCTCATCAAAAACTCTCACAATCACTGGGCGAGTCCCCTGAAGATCTTGAATAACCTGCATACGGGACAATAACTTCTCTCGCTGTGACTTTAATTGCTTAATTTCAGCGATCTTCTTGTCCAGTGCCTTCATAGACGTAGTCAAATACGCATTTCGCGCTTTTTGATCCGTTATCTGTGATTCAACGTCACTGTGCCACAAGAAAAACAGCCCGCCTGCCGCCACTAACGCAGCGACTAACATTGCGATAAATTGCTTTTGGCGCTCAGCACGCAGCTCTTCACGCCAAGGCCTTAAATTAATACTTGGCATTAATCGAAACTCCTCATAGCTAATCCGCACGCAATCATTAACGCTGGCGCATCATTACTTAGCGCAGAAGCATTAACACGTGGATTTAATGTCATCTCTGCAAATGGGTTAGCTACTATTGTCTTGATACCAACCTTTTCTTGCACCATTGCGCCTATCTCCGGCACGGAGGCAACACCACCGGCCAAGATAACGCAGTCAACTTCGTTGTATTGGCTTGAACCAAAGAAAAACTGCAATGACCGAGCAACTTGTTGCACAACAGCCTCTTTAAACGGCTCCAAAACCTCTCGCTCATAATCGTCTGGCAGCCCGCCTTGCTTTTTAGCAAGCCCTGCTTCTTCTGTAGACAAGCCATAACGTCGCTGAATTTCTTCAGTGAGTTGGCGACCGCCAAACAGCTGCTCTCGCGTATAAATAGTTGTATTATCTGCCAACACACTAAGCGTGGTCATGGTCGACCCAATATCAACAATAGCGACGGTTTGCTCTTCCGCAGACTCATCAATCTGTTTGTTTATCAGGCTGAAGGCTCGCTCCACAGAGTAGGCTTCAACATCGACTACTCTTGTCGTTAGCCCACCAATTTCCAAAGCATCTTCGCGCAGCTCTACATTTTCTTTACGGCATGCTGCAAGCAGCACATCGACCTGATCGGAGCTCTCTGCTGATGGCCCTACCACTTCGAAATCGATCGCGACCTCGTCTAGCGGGTAAGGAATATATTGATCCGCCTCAACTGAAATCTGATCTTCCAATTCCTGATCGCTTAATGCAGCGCTCATTTGGATGGTTTTTGTGATCACAGCCGACCCAGCCACAGCCACTGCACCTAGCTTCATGCTAGATCTAGACTTTGCTACGACCTTCTTGACCGTTTCACCGACCGCTTCGGCGTCATTAATATTTTTCTCAACGACGCTGTTTACTGGTAGCGGCTCAACCGCATAACTCTCGACCCGGAACTTGTCGCCGCTCTTAGAGAGCTCCAACAACTTCACGGAAGAAGAACTAATGTCGATGCCTAAAAGTATCTCGTTCTTTTTTCCAAATAATCCAAACACTATAGAACCTGCCATTCAAATCGTCGTGATTGTCTACCGCCGAACATTTTCATGTCGTGGCCTGCCGCTCACAGTACAATTCTTTACTAAAAGTACTCAAAAAAGACGTATAATGCTTACCGTCCGTATTTAAAGCTATTTCTTAGATAATAGACCTATATTCATAAACTGCTAGGAAAAACATGTCTGGTTTTGTGAGACTTTCGACCTTTTTTGCTTGGGCATTTGCCTCAATGCTCTGTGGAGCCGGAGTGATCCTCTGTGCTTTCTACTTATACCTAACCCCAAAACTTCCTGACCCTATCAGTCTTAAGACCACTCAATTACAAACTCCGCTGAGGATATTCAGCTCTGACGACAAGAAGTTGGCGGAGTTTGGAGAGAAAAGAAGAAGCCCTGTTAACGTAGAAGACGTACCTGTGCTTTTAACATCTGCATTTGTAGCGGCTGAAGACAATCGGTTTTATGAGCATGCAGGCATTGATATAAAAGGCTTAACTCGCGCCGTCGCTCAGCTAATTCAAACAGGCCGCATACAATCCGGTGGCAGCACCATAACAATGCAGGTGGCTAAAAATTTCTTTTTAACCCGAGAAAAAACATTTATTCGTAAGTTCAACGAAATATTTCTAGCCATTCAAATAGAACAGGTCCTGACAAAGAATGAGATCCTTGAACTTTACTTAAACAAGATCTATTTGGGCAATCGTGCTTATGGCGTAAAAGCTGCCGCTCAAGTCTACTATGGTCGCGATATCACTAATTTGAGCCTTGCGGAATATGCAATGATTGCAGGATTACCCAAAGCACCGTCTCGCTACAACCCTCTAGCCAACCCAGATCGTGCAAAAATACGCCGTAACTGGATTCTCGACCGAATGTTAGATCTAGACATGATTACGCTAGACCAGCACGCACAAGCGAGAAGCAGCGAATTGACAGCTGGGTACTATGGCAGCAAATCCGACATCGACTCCCCTTATATCGCAGAGATGGCTCGCCAAAAAGCCATTGAACTATTTGGCTCAGACGCCTACACCATGGGTTTAAATGTATACTTAACGGTAGACAGTAAACTACAAAAGAAAGCACAGAGCTCTGTCCGAGCAGGACTTGAAGCTTACGATAAGAGACATGGCTATCGCGGCACTCTTGGAAACATCGAAGACTTAGAAGCTCTAGATGAAGCCGCCATACGAAGTACTCTAAGAGACTACCCTACGCCTCATGACCATGAAATTGCGGTTATTGAACTGGTTGAAAAAGAAAAACTCCTAATTCTTACGTCAAGCCTAGAGCGTGCCGAGATTGCTTTAAAAGACATCGCATGGGCGATGCCTTACCTTACGGTAGACAGAGTGGGGCCCGCTCTCGAAGACCTCTCGACCTCCTTTGCACCCGGAGACATCATCCAAGTCTCACGCAAAACCGACGCAAGCGAAAACGTCACATGGCTCCTCGAACAAACACCATTAGCTCAGGGCGCACTTGTATCGATTCACCCTAATGATGGCGCAATCAACGCCTTAGTTGGCGGTTACGACTTTTACCTAAGTAAATACAATCGCGCCACACAAGCCAAACGCCAACCTGGCTCAAACTTTAAAGCATTCATCTACCTTGCCGCTCTAGAAGAAAACAAAAGCGCAGCAACGCTTATTAATGACGCGCCCATTGTATTTGAAGACAGCAACCTCGAAACATCATGGCGCCCTGAGAACTCAAGCGGAAAGTTCTATGGCCCTACCCGCCTTCGCGAAGCGCTCTACAATTCAAGAAACCTAGTGTCTATTCGCTTACTGAAAAGCGTTGGCATAAACACAACGCTTAACCATATAAAAAAGTTTGGGTTTAACCCTAGCGATTTACCTAAAGACCTATCTTTAGCTCTAGGTAGCGCAGCCATCACGCCTTACGAGATTGCAACGGGATACGCAATGATCGCAAACGGCGGATACTTTATTGAGCCCTACCTCGTCGAGCGTATTGAAGACGCTAACGGCGAAGTACTATACAAAGCCAACCCACTTGTCGTCTGCGAACGAAACTGCCCAGACGAAGAAAACCAAACTTCTGAAGGCGTATCCGTATCGAAGGTAGAAGGCATTGAAGCGGCAGCACCCGACAAAGAAGAATTGATCAATAGCTCACAACCTCGTATCGCACCTCGAATTGCTGACGAGCGATCTGTGTTTATCATGCATTCCATGATGAAAGACGTGATAAAGAAAGGCACTGGACGTCGCGCACTTGCACTCAGACGCAGTGACATCGCGGGAAAGACAGGCACAACCAACGATCAGAAAGATGCTTGGTTTTCGGGGTTTAATACTGAAAACGCGACAAGCGCATGGGTCGGATTTGACTCTCCAGAAACACTCGGAAGAAGAGAATACGGATCACGCGCCGCACTTCCGATCTGGCTCGACTACATGACAGAGGCACTTGCTGGGACGCCTGCATCAAATATGAAACAGCCACCGGGGATCATTAGCATTAAAATAGACGCCGAAACAGGTGAAAGAGCGAACTATAAGAGCCAAAACACTCTATTTGAGCTATTTAAAATCGAGAACGCCCCAGAAGAGTTCGTTAATCCAACCATCACCCCTGCAGCAAGTGAAGCGCAAAACAACATCATTCGCGCAGAAGATATTTTTTAATCGCCAAATTCCACTGCTTGCAAGGTAAGTTTAGACCGCGCTTACCTTAGCAGCGCCACTAAATTTGAAGCAAAAAAAAGCCGCGACGTTGTCGCGGCTTTTTAAACTATTGCTAGTTACTTAACATCAGCAACCGTTTTAAGCGGGTAATGTGCAGGGTATCCAAAACGCGCAACACCTGAATCAATCGCTGCTTGCGCCACTGCTGACGAAACATTACCAAGCAGACGCTCATCTAATGGCTTAGGAATAATGTAATCTTTACCATATTCCAAGTGCTCACCACCGTATGCATCAATAACTTCTTGAGGTACAGGCTCTTTCGCTAGATCTTTAATCGCATGGACTGCCGCAATCTTCATTTCTTCGTTGATCGTGCTCGCTCGAACATCAAGCGCACCACGGAAGATGAAAGGGAAGCCTAGAACGTTGTTTACTTGGTTCGGGTAGTCCGAACGACCTGTCGCCATAATCAAGTCTGAACGCGCTGCAAGAGCGGTTTCTGGCTTGATTTCTGGATCTGGATTTGAACAAGCAAAAATAACTGGGTTTGGAGCCATACGGTTCAAGTCTTCAACAGGAAGCAGATCCGGACCAGATAAGCCAACAAATACATCAGCACCTTCACACGCATCAGAAAGCGTACGCTTATCTGTATCGTTTGCGAACATGGCCTTGTACTGGTTCAAGTCATCACGACCTGTATGGATAACGCCTTTACGGTCAAGCATGAAAATATTTTCTTGCTTCATGCCACAGCTAATAAGAAGTTTCATACATGCGATCGCAGCAGCGCCCGCACCTAGACATACAACTTTAGCATCTTCAATAGTCTTACCTTGAAGCTCAAGCGCGTTGATCATGCCCGCAGCAGTAACGATTGCCGTACCATGCTGATCGTCATGAAAAATAGGGATATTGCATTGCTCAGAGAGAATTCTCTCGATTTCAAAACACTCAGGCGCCTTGATATCTTCTAGATTAATCCCACCAAACGTATCGGCAATTCGCTTAGTCGTATCAATGAACGCTTGCGGGCTCTCTGCATCAACTTCGATGTCGAAAACATCAATGCCAGCAAAGCGCTTAAATAAAACACCTTTACCTTCCATTACAGGCTTACTAGCGAGAGGGCCAAGATTACCCAAACCTAGGATTGCTGAACCGTCAGAGATAACAGCAACCAAGTTGCCCTTAGCCGTATATTTATAGGCATTTTCCGGATCTTTCGCGATTTCGCGAACAGGTTCAGCAACGCCTGGGCTGTACGCTAGAGAAAGGTCACGGGAAGTTTGTGTTGGTTTGCTTATTTCAACGCTAATTTTACCAGCGCGAGGTAAGGCATGGTAATCAAGAGCCGCTTGCTTCAAATCATCTGACATTACAGTGTACCGTTTTAGTATAAATTGAGACCTTCCGGCCTTTAATTTTGGGAGTTAAACCCTCGCCGCTAATGCGGTTTATCCTAAGTTGCATAAAGCAAAGTTAGATTGCTTGTACGCATAATCGGTGATTTCCGATGCATCACATGCACCGTTACTCGCATAATTTCACCCATAGCGAGTGCAAAAAAAGAGCGACACGCGCTCTTTTCTTGTTGTTTCGTCACGCTATTAGCTAGCGATTCTGCTGCCGAAACGCTTCTTGAACTTATCGATACGACCGCCCGTATCCATAACTTTCTGCTTACCAGTGTAGAATGGGTGGCAAGCTGAACATACGTCCAAAAGAATATCTTTACACAAAGTTGAACGTGTTTTGATCACGTTACCGCAACTGCATTTTGCTTCAATTGCTTGGTATTCTGGATGAATATCATTTTTCACTTTAAGGTACCTCTAGCTAAAGTATGCCGCCACTTGATGAACTTCTATTCGCATCAAGCACCGCAATTTAAGGTAATTACGACAAACACAGCAAAAAAAGCCATGCCTGCCAAAATTAAGACGGCGCATATTATCAAATTAAGCGCAATTAGCAAGGCACTATTGTGCATTATTTGACTAATAACAGCAGCGTATACTCAAGAGCGATTGCTCGGTAATATTAGCGAAATGGAAAAAACACCCGAAACAACGCTTTTTATTTCAGTCGCGGCCCCAGTCCCTCTCGCGAAGAGCTTTGATTATTTGCCGCCAAAAGACTGGAATAACATTGCACCCGCTCCCGGCGCCCGCGTGCTTATTCCCTTTGGGCGCCGACAAATGATAGGCATCGTGCTAGACATAAAAACAAGCTCCAGTTATGACGCAAGCAAGCTCAAGCGCATACTTACAATTTATCCTGAACCCCCTGCAATAAAACCCTCGATACTGGAGCTATTGAAGTGGGCTAGCCACTACTACAGCCACCCTATTGGCGAATGCCTCGCGGCCGCGCTACCAAAAGCGTTGCGCCAAGCAGGACCACAACCAATGTACGAAATCATCAAGTGGAGGCGAACGGAGCTACCCTTTGAAGGCCGGCAAAACGCAAAGAAACAACAAGCTCTGCTCCAAGCAGTTGATGAAAGCGCTGATGGAGTTTGGCAAGACTCTCTCAAAGCCATGGGGTTTAGCGCGACTCAAATCAAAGCCATGTACGAAAAAGGCTACCTGAGCAAAGCTACACAGTCGATGCAAAGCAAGGCAATGCAAATAAAAGAAGCGTCTAAGGAAGTAAACCTAAATCAAGAACAAAGCGCGGCCCTAGCGCGTTTATCTGAGAGCATCGGAAAATTTGCAGTCACCCTCTTAGAGGGCGTAACGGGAAGCGGTAAGACTGAGGTCTATATTGCACTCGTCAAGCGCATCGTGGAGTCGGGCAAACAAGCACTCATATTAGTTCCAGAGATAAATCTCACGCCCCAAACATTTCAGCGTTTTCAAACCCAGCTGGGCCTACCTATTGCCATTTACCATTCAGGCATGAGCGATAAAGAGAAATTCATTACACACTCGCTTATGGCAAGCGGTGAAGCCAGAATATTGATTGGGACTCGTTCCGCCGCATTTATGCCCTGCCAGGATCTCGGTGCAATTGTGATCGATGAAGAGCATGACAGCTCTTACAAGCAGTTCGACAATTTCAAATACTCGGCGCGCGACCTATCCGTAAAACGCGGGCAAATCGAGAACTGCCCCGTGATACTTGGCTCAGCTACGCCTTCGAGCGACACCCTGCAAAATGCACTCAGCAAAAAATACCTCTGGGTAAAGCTTACACAACGGGCGAATCAAGCCCAACTGCCTAAGGTTCGCATACAGGATGCTCGGAGCCAAAAAAGCAATGAACCACTCTCAAACTCTGCACTGCACGCAATTAAAAAGACCCTTGATGAGGGCAACCAAGTTATCGTTTTCCAAAACCGCAGAGGCTTCGCTCCCAGCTTGATGTGCTTCGACTGCGGCTGGGTATGCCCTTGCCCTAACTGCGATGCACGCCTAACCATTCACACAAACCCCCTACGGTTGCACTGCCACCATTGCGATTATCGCTCTTTGCCTCCCACTAACTGCCTAAAATGCCAAGGTAAAAAACTTGATGCCGTTGGCAGTGGCACAGAACGCATAGAAAGCATACTTCTTCACTATTTCCCTCATGCAGAGACAGTTAGGCTCGACAGAGATAACATCCGCTCGCAATCTGACATAGAAAAGGCCGTCAACATTATCAATGATGGCAAACCGAAGGTTATCATCGGTACGCAAATGCTTGCCAAAGGCCACGACTTTCACAACGTCACTTTAGTCGTCGTCGTCGATGCAGACGCGCTATTTTTTAGCTCAGACTTCAAAGCTCTCGAGCGAGGCGCGCAACAATTGCTGCAAGTAGCAGGACGTACAGGGCGAGGAAAAAAAGCCGGCGAAGTAATTATTCAATCAAGACAAGTAGACAATCCTCTTTTTGACCACATAAAGCGACATGACTACCTAGGCTTTCTTATGGAGGAACTGGAAAGTCGAGAACTTTGCCAATTACCGCCCTTTAGCAAGATGTTAAGTGTGCGAGCAGAAGCCAGCGATGAAGCCGTCGCTCACGCAACACTTCAATCCTTGAAAACCCAGCTATTAAACACCCCCGAGATTGGCCAAAAGGCTATGATTTCAGGCCCAATAGCTGCTGTCATTACTCGCAAACAGAATATATTTCGCTACTACTTACACATTTTTGCGCAAACAAGCGCTCAACGCATTCTTGCGCAACGCGTAATTCAAAGCTTCACCGACACAACAAAGCAACACCAAGTTCGCCTAAGCATTGACGTAGACCCCATAGATTTTATCTAAACCACGAAAATAAGGGCTCGTGCCACGATGTTTATAAAACAGCTGTTTCACTAGCCGCCAGAATTATAGATAATACGCGCCTCAAATTAAGAGCTAAGCCCCAAATTATTTTCCGGAGTCCCATGAAAGAGATCATCGCACAACTGATTGAAAGTACCGTTGAGCAACTAAAAAGCCAAGATACCTTGCCGGACTCCGTAACCTACCGCGTTTCTGTCGATGCGACAAAAGATAAAAGCCATGGCGACTTTGCATCAAACATTGCTTTGGTACTAGCCAAGCAGGCAGGCATTGCACCAAGAAAGCTAGCGGAAATCCTTTGTGACAGCATTCTCGCTAATAAGCCTGCCGAGGTAGAGAAGCTAGAAATTGCAGGCCCTGGATTTATCAATTTTTGGGTAAGCAGCTCTAGTCAATTCAGCGTGCTGCCAACTATCTTTGAGCAAGGAGAGAGTTTCGGACGGGCTGCCGCGAACACTAAGAAACGCGTACAAGTTGAGTTTGTTTCAGCGAACCCTACAGGCCCACTTCATGTAGGTCATGGCCGTGGCGCAGCATATGGCGCGACCGTTGCAGATTTTCTAGAAGCCGCTGGCTATAACGTGGAACGCGAATATTACGTGAACGATGCAGGCCGCCAGATGAATATTCTGGGCGCAAGCGTCTGGCTGCGATACCTAGAGCTATTCAATGACACGATCAAGTTCCCAGTCAATGGCTACAAGGGTGACTACATTCATGCCATTTCAGCAGTGCTAAAAGAAACGCACGGAGACCAGTTCAACCGTCCACTTGAAGACATTTTCACTGACCTGCCAAAAGATGAAGATGCTGGTGGCGATAAAGAGCTTTATATCGACGCTGTCGTGCAAAAAGCCAAATCTCTCTTGGGCGAGGACTACGCGACCGTGTTCGATGCTGGTCTCAACTCTATTGTCGACGATATTCGAGATGATCTAGGTGAGTTTGGCGTTCGTTATCAAACCTGGTTTTCAGAAGCCTCATTAAGCGAAAAGATAGACAGCGCACTTGCCAAGCTAGACGCTAACGGCTTCTTATACGAAGAAAACGGAGCCATTTGGTTTCGCTCAACACACTTCGGCGATGACAAAGACCGCGTTGTGAAACGTGACAACGGTGAAACCACTTATTTCGCCTCAGACATTGCCTACCACTTAAATAAATTCGAGCGCGGTTTCGATCGCGTCGTAAATGTATGGGGCGCAGACCATCACGGCTACATCCCTCGAGTTAAAGCCGCATTACAAGCCATGGATCTTGATCCAGACAAACTTGATGTAAAGCTAGTGCAATTCGCCATTCTGTATCGCGGCGGTGAGCGCGTGCAAATGTCGACGCGCAGTGGATCCTTCGTCACCCTAAGAGAGTTACGCAACGAAGTTGGTAACGATGCAGCGCGCTTCTTCTATGTGACGCGAAAAGCTGAACAACACATGGACTTTGATCTCGACCTTGCTAAGTCACAAAGCAAAGACAACCCTGTTTACTACATTCAATATGCTCATGCGCGCATTGCCAGCATGCTTAGAAAGCTTGAAGAAGAAAGTTTATCGATAAACCAAGAGCAAGGTTTGAACTACTTGAACGAGCACGGCATCGAAGCCGAAGTAGATCTCGCCAAGCGCTTAAGTGAGTATTCAGCAGTGCTAAACTCTGCAGCGGAAAATCTAGAGCCTCACACAATGACCCATTACCTGCGAGAGCTTGCCAGCGAGTTCCATACGTACTACAACTCAAATAAAGTTCTTGTCGACGATACCAGCCTACGCGACGCCCGTATCACCTTGAGCCTCGCAGTGAAGCAAGTAATCTGTAACGGACTTACTTTGCTCGGGGTCAGCGCACCTGAGAGCATGTAAGTACACCTCATGACAAAAGACTACGCCAAACCATCAACAACACGTAAGCCGGCCAGCTCGAAAAAGAAGCCTAGCAAAGCGAAGCGAACGAGCAGCCGGAGCACGCAAAAAACAGCGACAAAGCCAAAGCCGAAAACGGCCAGTGCGACCAAGGGTCACGCAAAATATGTTGTGCTAATGGTTATTATTGTCGGTCTGTTTGTGTATGGTTTATTCCATCTCGCAAGCATTCCGCCAGAGCAACTCACAACTGAAAGCAAGGCTTCAGAGCCCGCCAGCACGCCACAGAAAAAGCCTAAAATTGTCGAGCAAACAAAACCTAAGAAAGAGACCGAGGCACGATTTAAATTTTACGACCTCCTACCAAATTCAGAAGTTGAATCAAGTACTGTCGACGCTTACCAATTCAAAGAAAAAGGCCAAAACGAGCAGTACCTATATCTGGTGCAAACTGGGTCATTTAAAAATATGTCGGACGCTGAAAGACAGAAAGCGACTATTGCCTTTCAAGGTCTAAAAGCTAGAATTCGTACCGTAAAAAACGAAAGCGGGTCTACATGGCACCGAGTTGAGACTGGTCCATTCAACTCAAGAAGCGACATGAATGCTGCTCTAGACAAATTAGTGGCGATTAACATCCAACCTTTAGTTAAAAAAACTAAGAAATAGCGGCATACAAATCAGCAGCCATTTCAAACAGAGCTGGTACAAGCTCGTCTATTTTACAGCCCTCCCCCTTGAAATTGCGCAAAGTGAATCCATATCCGCTTAGTAGAAGTACTAAAGCGCATTTATAGGAGATACCGCATGACCACGATTTTATCCGTCCGCCGAGAAGGCGAAGTTGCTCTCGGAGGAGACGGTCAAGTATCACTTGGCAACACCATAATGAAAGGAAACGCCAAGAAAGTGCGCCGCCTCTATCATGGCAAGGTGATCGCAGGCTTTGCAGGCGGAACAGCCGATGCATTCACCTTATTTGAGCGCTTTGAAGGGCAACTTGAGAAACACCAAGGCCACCTTGTTCGCGCAGCAGTAGAGCTTGCAAAGGACTGGCGCACAGATCGCGCACTGCGAAAGCTTGAAGCCCTTCTCGCTGTTGCAGACAAAGACTCTTCTCTTATTATTACAGGTAATGGCGACGTTATAGAGCCAGAGGATAGTCTCATTGCAATTGGTTCTGGCGGACCATTCGCTCAAGCCAGCGCACGCGCCCTGCTCGATAACACCGATCTTAGTGCCCGAGATATTGTTGAAAAGGGGCTGGATATCGCGTCAAGCATCTGCGTCTTTACCAATGACAACCGTACAATCGAAGAAATAAAACCAGAGAGCTAAGCGCACTCTTAGGTAGAGCGAAAACTATTATTAATAGCTTGCCGAGACCACGCAAGCTTCAACCAATAACTAACATTCAAGTGATTCCTTATGCCTAGCATGACCCCTCGTGAGATTGTTCACGAACTTAACCAGCACATCATAGGCCAAGACGATGCGAAACGCGCCGTCGCTATTGCTCTGCGAAACCGTTGGCGCAGAATGCAACTGGATGAGTCCCTTCGTGACGAAGTATCGCCAAAAAACATTCTAATGATCGGACCAACAGGTGTTGGTAAAACTGAAATTGCGCGCCGCCTTGCAAAGCTCGCAGACGCTCCTTTCATCAAGATTGAAGCCACTAAGTTTACGGAAGTTGGGTATGTCGGCCGAGATGTGGAGTCAATTATCCGTGATATCGCCGAAAACGCGATGAAGATGTTCCGAGAGAAAGAAGTAAAGCGCGTTGATATGCGTGCGGCTGACCTCGCAGAAGACAAAATACTGGACGCCTTATTGCGCCCTGCTCGCGGCAGTAACTCTGACACAGAGGTACACCAAGAAGACTCAGCCACTAGACAGATATTTCGCAAAAAGTTACGAGAAGGTCAACTGGACGACAAAGAAATTGAAATCGAACTAAGTGCGGCACCTGCCGGCGTAGAAATAATGGCGCCTCCAGGCATGGAAGAAATGAGTAACCAGCTGCAAAACATTTTTTCTAGCATGTCTTCCGACCGTAAAAAAGCCAAGAAATTAAAAGTAGCAGACGCACTGCGCAAGCTTAAGCAAGAAGAGGCTGCAAAACTAGTTAACGAAGAAGACATCAAAGCGCAAGCCATCAAGGCTGTTGAGCAAAACGGCATCGTTTTCCTCGATGAGATAGACAAAGTCGCAAAACGCTCGGAAAGCGGTGGTTCTGGCGAAGTCTCTCGCGAAGGTGTGCAACGCGACTTATTACCGCTAATAGAAGGCAGCACGGTCACAACAAAGCTCGGCCCTATAAAAACGGACCACATTCTGTTCATTGCTTCTGGCGCGTTCCATCTTTCAAAGCCATCCGACCTGATCCCTGAATTACAGGGTCGCTTGCCTATCCGTGTTGAGCTGAAAGCCCTCACAGCGGACGACTTCAAACGCATTCTTACAGAGCCCAATGCATCGCTTATTCAGCAGTATGTGGCGCTAATGGCAACAGAAGGACTAGATCTAAGTTTTTCCGATGATGCCATCGATAAAATCGCACATATCGCGTGGAAAGTTAACGAGAGAACCGAGAATATTGGTGCCCGTCGACTGCACACCGTGCTGGAGCGTTTGCTAGAGCAGGTTTCATTCGATGCCGGAGATCAGACAAAAGGCACCTTCAACATTGATGCGACTTATGTTGATGCTCAGCTAGAAGAACTGGCAGATGACGAAGATTTGAGTCAGTACATTTTATAAAAGCACTATAAAAAGAGCGGCGAATGAACGAACTTATTCCAGTCAAAATCGAATTAAAAAAGCAATCAGGTGTTCTCTCATTGCATTATACGCAAGAAGAACATTTCGAGCTTGGCTTTGAGTTTTTGCGCGTTCACTCGCCCTCCGCTGAAGTGCGAGGACATGGCAAGCCGATATTGCAAACAGGGAAGCAAGCCGTGCGCTTAACAGGGGTAGAAGCCGCCGGAAACTATGCTATTAAGCTAACCTTCGATGACGGGCACGACTCAGGACTATACTCGTGGGCTTATTTAAGAGAGTTATGCATCAACCAAGACCGCTTGTGGCAAACATACACTGAGCAGCTTGAACAAGCGGGTGCGCAACGCTGAGTTAACTCTGCCTACTACCTCTTGCAGCTTCGTTCAGTTTGCTCGGCCTCAGATAACGACCGAAGCCCGCCTCTTTAAGCGCAAGATTCATCGTGCTTTGTACTAAGAATGGCGAATCTAACAGCAAAACTCGCTTTAACAAGTCTTTTGCCCAACTCAAGCTAACACCCCTCAAAACCGCTTTAACTTTGAGCAAATTGGATGCGTTCATCGACAATGCGTCATAACCCATCGCCATAAGCAAAAGAGCACCAGCAGGATCTCCAGCTAATTCGCCGCAAATACTCAACTGCACATGCATGTCTTCCGAATCGAGCGCAATCTTATGCAGAGCCTGCAACACAGCGGGATGAAATGAATGATAAAGAGGAGCAACGCGTGGATTATTACGGTCCACTGCTAGCAGGTACTGAGTCAAGTCATTCGAACCGACCGACAAAAAATCTACACGCTCTGCCAACTCTCTTACTTGATACACTGCTGCTGGCACTTCGATCATCACACCAACTTGAGGCATACTAACCTGATACCCTTCGGCACAGATTTCATGATACTCGCGATAGATAAGGTGCAGAGCTTCCTCTACCTCATTTACGTTAGAGACCATTGGCAACATTATTCGTAGGTTATTAAGCCCCTGACTGGCCTTCAGCATGGCCCGCATCTGTACAAGAAATATTTCGGGATGGTCTAGCGTCACGCGGATACCGCGCCACCCTAAGAACGGATTCTCTTCAGTGATCGGAAAATAACTAAGCGCCTTGTCTCCGCCGATATCTAGCGTACGCATGGTCACTTGGTTTGGAGCAAAGGCTTCTAACTGCTCTCGGTAGCACAACATCTGTTCATATTCAGAAGGAAAGCGCTCATTAATCATGAACGGTACTTCGGTACGATATAAACCCACACCCTCTGCGCCTTGATCTAGCGAGCGCACGACATCTGCCATTAAGCCAGTGTTCACCCACATTGAAACGCGATGGCCATCCGTGGTTTCACAAGGGTCGTCTTTCGTTTTCTTTAGATTTTCATCAAGCTCTTTGTCTTCGTTGACAATGTCGTTGTAGTAGTCACGCAACTCATCAGAAGGGCAAGCAAGCAGATCACCGTTATAGCCATCAACGACTAACTCTCGCCGATCAAGCTGAGAAAGGGGAACATCCACCAAACCCATAACCGTCGGAATACCCATTGCTCTTGCTAGAATAGCCACATGAGAGCTGCCAGAACCTTTTATCGAAACCAAGCCCACTAACTTATCTTGAGGCACCTCTCCCAGCATCGTAGGGGTTAACTCATCACTCACTAAAATCGTACGGTCTGGAAAAACAATACTTTCGCCTTCATTCTCCTGAAGGTAACTAAGAATCCGGCGCCCCAAATCTTTAATGTCTACAGCACGCTCGCGCATGTAAGAGTCGGACATCATCTCAAAGTGACCGGCATAGTCTTTAATCACATGCTTTAGCGCAGTCTGCGCACAAATACCGTCTTTAATTCTTGTTTGTACTTCGCCAGCCAATGCTTTGTCATCGAGCATGCCAATATACACATCAAACAAGGCTTGCTCTTCTGGGCGAAGCTTCTGAGCAAGTCGCTCTCCAACCCTCTTAATATCGACGCGTACGGCTTGAACCGCCGATTCAAAAAGCGCCAAGTCTTTTGGAATATCGCTGCTTTCGCGCTCTGGAACAGCATCTAAATCGGCAGGAGGGAAAATGACCAAGCTATCCCCAATCGCGACACCTGGCGCACCAGCCACGCCCTTGAAGACAAGATCTTGAACCTTTTTACTAATGGGGGAGTGGCCACCGATAAAACTAGTCGCTTCAGAATGAGCAATAATTCCCGCAAGTTGCGCCGACACGGTCACAAGGAAGGCTTCTTCACCCTCGTCAAAACGTCGTCGATTGGTCGCCTCTTGCACGACAATAACACCGAGCACTTTTCGATGGTGAATGATCGGCACACCTAAAAAGCTTTCGAAACGCTCCTCTCCCGTTTCAGGAAAATAGCGATAGCGCTGATGCTTCTGTGCCTGTTCGAGGTTGATAGGCTCTTCTCGCACCCCAACCAAGCCAACAAGGCCTTCAGAATAACCAAGACTGACACGACCAACAGCGTCTTGGTTAAGACCCTGCGTTGCCATCAACACATAGCGATTCAGTTCAGGGTCTAACAAGTAAACC
Source organism: Oleiphilaceae bacterium (assembly GCA_034110885.1). GTDB lineage: Bacteria > Pseudomonadota > Gammaproteobacteria > Pseudomonadales > Oleiphilaceae > PZPK01. Next base: position 16,756 of record JAWUYI010000124.1, on the reverse strand, counting down.
GAACAGACTTCCGTCGCCATCGCTTCCTGCACGCGCGACACAATAAGCCGCAAGGCTTCTGTTAAATCAGCAGCGCCATTCACTTCTTGTACGATGCTACGCAGTATTGCCAGCATACAGATAAGCCTCAAAACGCCTAAATTAGCGTACTAGAAATTAAATAAGTTAGAGGATAGGTCCTTTAACGCTCGTCGGTATACTTCTCGCTTGAAGGACACAACCTGCCCCAGAGGGTACCAATAACTTACCCACTCCCAACCATCAAACTCTGGTGAATTACTTTGGCTCACAGACACCACAGAGTCATCGCTAAGCATGCGCAACAAAAACCATTTTTGTTTTTGGCCTATGCACAGAGGATGAGAGTTATGCCTAATTAAGCGTTTCGGAAGTCGATAGCGCAACCAACCGTTTGTTTGCGCTATAACGTCTACATCTGCCGCTTCAAGACCTACCTCTTCATACAATTCACGATACAAAGCATCTTCTGGGGTTTCTCGGTTTTTTATGCCCCCTTGCGGAAACTGCCAAGAATCTTGCCCTATGCGTCGTGCCCAAAGCACCTCATTATGTTGGTTCGCGAGAATAATTCCGACATTAGGCCTAAAGCCGTCAGAATCAATCACGTCACTTTCCTTTATAAAAACTTTTCCTCATTCTTCCAGAAAAACCAGCCTGCGGCAAACTTGCTTCACCCTCTATTGCAGGGCAAAGCAAGATAATCGTTAGATATTCATCTCACATCAGCGAAAAAATCAACTAATTAATTGAAAATACTCAGGTTCAGAAGTAATTTCTCGTCCGTTTTTGATAATGAACTGGTATGCTAACTACTTTCAATAATGTGCAAATGGAGAGCAGTTTTGGCACTTGCGATATTCGACCTTGATAACACCTTAATAGCGGGCGACAGCGATCATTCGTGGGGACAGTTTTTAGTGGATCAAAAACTCGTAGACGCCGAGCACTTCAAACAAAAGAACGATGAGTTTTATCAAGACTACGTTAACGGAAGCCTTGATATGCAAGCGTATCTGGATTTTTCTTTAGCACCTCTTGCCGAATACGAACGCGACAGCCTGAATACACTTCATCAAAAGTTTATGACTGAAGTTGTGGCTAACATGATGCTTCCAAAAGCGCAGCAACTGGTGGATATGCACAGAGAACAAGGCGACACACTGCTCGTTGTTACGGCGACCAACCGCTTTGTTACCGAGCCCATTGTTTTGTCTCTCGGCATCAACAACTTACTAGCTATCGAACTCGAAGAGGCAATGGGACAATATACGGGTAAGGTTCAAGGTGTGCCAAGCTTCAAAGAAGGTAAGGTGATTCGTTTGAATGAATGGCTAGAACATAACCCGCACGACCTAAGCGAAGCATACTTTTACAGCGACTCTCACAACGACCTACCTTTGCTTGAATTAGTTGGCAAGCCTGTTGCTGTAGACCCAGATGAGACACTAAAGTCACACGCCGCGGCGCAGGCCTGGAAACAAATTTCGCTACGAGGCTAAACCTTCATGACTCACACACCGCACCTGACTGATCTAGCCACTCCGACAAAGGCAGCGAAATCATTCTTTCCTGCGTCATGCATTAGACTATCGCTCGTGACCCTCATCGGTTTACTTGCCGCCTGCAGCGACACATCAAAGGAACAACAACAGGCTCTGCCGCAGATCTCAACAAGCGAACAAAGCAATGTCTATGTAAGCGACGAAACCGACGCACTAAAGACAAACAAGCAAGCGCTTCTCACGGCAATCCAGGAGATGTTTTCAGCATCGGTCAGCGCAAGCTTAAATTTGGACGGCCACACTGAAAAGTTCATTCTTGCCCCTGATGAGAGCAATTACCAAGCGCTTGTCAGTGCCTGGCAAACAGCGCATCAAAAATACCGCATATCTCAGACAAGCCAGGCCTTTAACAATGAGCGCCCTAGCTTCGATGATGAATTAAATTCCATCACCCCCCTGCACACTCTTGATAGTCGGCTAGACAGCTTTCCACTATTGCCGGGCTACCTAGATCAAGTAGACGGCTATCCAACTAGCGGCCTAATTTATTCGGAAGTAGAGCTCTCAATTGACGTTCTTAGCTCGGAACACCAGTTTAGTGACCCAGCCTACGTCACCTTGGGGTTCCACGCCTTTGACACCATTCTTCAGGGCGACAAAGGCATTGCAATAAAGCCTTGGCAACGCTTTAACAAGACAGGTATCGAAACACAAGACAAAGCGGCCTTGCGCCGACAACGCTACCTGCAATTATTAGCCAAGCAAATCAAAACTGACATTGCCTTGGAAGCTAACGACTGGCTGCAACCACAAGGACTCTATTCACTTCAATTAAATCAAGCGAGCACAAAAGACCTAAAGCAATGGGCTCGCGAGGCGGCAAGCCCAAAAGCCTTAGATGCGTATATTGAGAATGAGACCGAACATTCAGGAGAGCCAACAGCCAAAGCCATTCGCTCTACATTTGAACGCTTAGCGCAACTGGCTAACCTTGAGGAAGCACCCGAACAAACAGAGCCTTCAGATAGTTTGTCTCAGGAATAGCAGGCAATACTGGGTGATCAGGGCCTTGCGGAAAGCGCTCAACTAGCTGCAAATCTTTTTCTAGCGTGCGTCCCGTTTTTCTCAGGATATCGACTAAGTTGGCTTCCGCCAAATGCATTGAGCACGAACCAGAAACTAGAATGCCGTCTTTGGACAGCAGTCGCATTGCGAGCTGATTAAGCCGCTGATAAGCCGCCTCACCCGCCTTAATATCTTTTCGTCTCGGAATAAACGCAGGCGGATCAGCAATCACGACATCGAAGCGGTGCCCTTCTGCTTTTAAGCGCTTACATACCTCAAAGACGTCGCCTTCGATAGTCGATACGCGATCTGCAACATTGTTGAGTTCTGCGTTCTGCCCAACATAGTCGAGAGCCAAGGCCGAACTATCAACACAACAAACAGACTCAGCACCAAATGCAGCCGCTTGAACTCCCCAGCCACCCACATAACTAAATAAGTCGAGTACCGTTTTTCCTTTTACGTAATGCTGTAATTGAGCTCGTCCAAGGCGGTGGTCATAAAACCATCCTGTCTTCTGCCCTTCAGCGATTGGCGCTATAAACCTCACACCATTTTCAACAAGCTCTGCAGTTTGAGCATCACCTTTTGCATACTCTACGTAGGTTTCAAGGCCTTCAGATTGCCGCATCTTCCCGTCATTTTTGAACAATATGGTGGTAGGCAGAAACAGTTTATCTAGAACCTGTGCGAGCTCGTCCTTGAATGCTTCCATTCCCGCATTTGAAATTTGAACAACAAAAACATCATTAAAACGATCAATAACAAGGCCGGGCAAACCATCACTATCCCCATATACCAAACGATAACAAGGCTCGTCAAAACGACGCTCTCGCAAAGATAGCGCAATCTTCAGGCGATGAGTAAGTAAAGACTTACTAAACTCGGCACCCTTCTCTCTACTGAAAATTCGCCCACAAATGAGAGTATTCGGATTAACGAACGCAACACCTAGCGCCTGCCCAGAGAAAGATTCCACCAAGCACTGCTCTCCAGCACTAAAGCCTTTTAATGGAGTTTCCTTAACGTCGACTTCATTGCTATAGACCCACAAATGCCCATGCTTGATACGCTTTTCGGCACCTTTTCTTAATTTTAAGGTGTTCATCCAATCTATCCTCTCATTTACTCAAATCTCGGTTTGAGTACTAGTAAAAAATAAGGCCTCGAGCATAACCATGCACGAGGCCTTCAAGACACGCTATTGTTGCTTAGCTAGCAGTATAAGACACATCTAGCTCGCGAGCTGCTTTAACATCATCTAAACGCTTAACTGGCTGAGTATAAGGCGCATGCTTCACAAGCTCAGCATTTTCTTCAGCTTCTTTCTGAATAGCAATCATTGCCTCAACGAAGCCTTCTAACTCTTCGATCGACTCTGTCTCGGTAGGCTCAATCAAAAAGCACTCAGGAACAAGCAAAGGGAAATATGTTGTTGGCGCATGATACCCATAATCGAGAAGACGCTTCGCAAAATCCATTGCGGTCACACCAAGAGTTTTCGCTTGTTGGTTAAGCGTGATAATAAACTCATGGGTTGCGCGACGCTCTGGGTAGGCCAATTTGAATCCAGCATTCGACATCAATTTGGCCATGTAGTTTGCATTCAACGTTGAATATTCGCCAACACGCGTCAGGCCATCACGACCAAGCAGCACAGCATATACATACGCTCTTAGAATAATCCCAGCGTTACCCATAAAGGCGCTTAAGCGACCAATTGAACCAGGCAGATCTTTTTCTTCAACCCAATGAAATCGACCTTTTTCGGTTTTACCCGCTATTGGCGTTGGCAAATATGGCAGTAATCGCTCGCCCACCGCAACAGGGCCAGATCCCGGACCGCCACCACCATGAGGTGTTGCGAAGGTCTTGTGCAAGTTCATATGTAAGACATCAAAACCCATATCGCCTGGACGTACCTTACCCAGAATCGCGTTTAGGTTCGCTCCGTCGTAATACAACAAGCCACCCGCGTCGTGCACGGTTTTAGATATTTCTTCAATCTGTCGCTCGAACACGCCGCAAGTAGAGGGGTTCGTCATCATGATGCCGGCCGTCTGAGGTCCAACAGCGGCCTTGAGGGCCTCTAAGTCCACATCTCCATCAGGCATAACTGGTATTTCTTTAACCCTGTAGCCACACATAACAGCCGTCGCAGGGTTCGTTCCATGCGCAGCCTCTGGCACTATAATTTCTTGTCGCGCGGTATCACCTCTAGCCTCGTGATATGCCTTGATCATCGCTACGCCAGCAAATTCGCCTTGCGCGCCAGCCATTGGCGTAAGCGAGACGCCAGCCATACCCGTCACTTCTTTTAGAATTTCTTGCAGATCATACACACACGCTAAATAACCTTGGCTATGAGACTCTGGTGCAAGCGGGTGCCGATTCAGGTGCCCAGGCAAACTCGCGGCTTTATGCGCACCACGAGGGTTATACTTCATGGTGCATGAGCCGAGAGGATAAAAATGCGTATCGATCGAGAAGTTCTTACGCGATAGGTTGGTGAAATGACGAACCACTTGCAACTCGGAAGCTTCAGGAAGACCTGCAGGCTTAGAGCGAAGCAAGGATTCAGGAATTCCAACCACTTCTGACTTTGTTTTTGGCGCTTGCGCAGTGGCACGGCGACCAGATGAACTCTTTTCAAAAATAAGCATTAGATGGCCTCCACTTCATTAACAGCTACCTTGATTGCCTCAACATAAGCATCAAGATCCCGCTCAGTTTTAACTTCCGTGACACACACCAAAATAGCTGTCGATAACGCCGCGGTTTCGGGGTAATACGGACTCAAATCTAAACCACCCAAAACATTGTTCTGCGCCATATGCGCGAGAACTTTCTCGGCTGGTTTCTCAGTCATAATTACAAATTCATGAAAAAACGCAGACTGTTCAGCAAGCGTTACACCTTCAAGTTCACTCAAACGCGCGGCAAGAGCCGCCGCACCAGAATGGCTCGATGCAGCTACCCGCGACAAACCTTCATAGCCTAACAGCGACATGTAAATGGTCGCCGCAGTCACGGCTAAACCTTGGTTGGTACAGATATTAGAAGTCGCTTTTGAGCGCCGAATATGCTGTTCTCTAGCTTGCAGCGTTAGGGTATAACCCGGACGCCCGTCCGTATCCACAGTGCGACCAATAATTCGCCCAGGCATCTGCCTAACAAGCTTGTTGGTACAGCAAATAAAACCGAAATATGGACCGCCAGAGGCCAAAGGAATCCCTAAAGGCTGGCCTTCACCAACAACGATATCGGCACCATTCGTTCCCCACTCACCAGGAGCCGAAAGCAAAGCCAAAGATGTCGGATTAACCACCGCAACAACTAACATGCCCTGAGCATGCGCCCAATCGGTTAGCGTATTAACGTCTTCTAAAGAACCAAAAAAGTTAGGTTGCGCGACTACCAAGGCAGCATAATCTTGGCCTTCAAATGCCGCTAAGGAGTTATGATCCGTCGTCAGTGAGCCCGCATCTAGAGCTAGATCATCTAAAGCGATTCCTTGATTCTCCACAATGCTATGCGTTGTTTTACGGTATAAAGGGTGCACAGTGCTTGCTAACAACACGCGTTTGCTCTTAGATTTTCGGTTCGCTCTCACGGCCATTAACACCGCTTCAGCTAGACCGGAAGCGCCATCGTAAAGCGACGCATTGGAGACATCCATGCCAGTCAATTCAGTCATCATAGACTGATATTCGTATATTAATTGCAGCGTTCCTTGGCTCGCTTCTGCTTGGTAGGGCGTATAAGCCGTCATAAATTCGCCACGCGTGGTTACGTCCCACACGGCCGCTGGAATATGGTGCTCATATGCACCGGCGCCAATGAAACAAAGTGCACCAGCATCTTGCTGCGCACGCTCGCTCATAACCCGCAGCATATCCATTTCACCGAGCCCCTCAGGGATCTTGGTCAGCGGCTTTGCTCGCAGGTGAGCAGGAATTTCATCGAAAAGCTGGTCAATAGAGCCGACACCTATAACGTCGAGCATTTTCTCAACATCTGCATCGGTATGAGGAACAAAAGGCATGGTAACTCCTAAACTGAACCGCCCTTAAGAAAGGGCGGAAACATCATGGCGACAATCGTTTGTCGCTAGCAACTTACGGCTTGCTATGAAGCAAGGTCTTTAATGCTCGTCTGCTTCACAAATAGCGGCGTAAGCATCAGCGTCAAGCAAGCTTTCTAATTCTGAAACATCAGACAGTTTTACTTTAAAGAACCAACCGTCTTCATAAGGCTCGCTGTTCACGGTCTCTGGAGAATCTTCTAGGTCTTCGTTAATAGCAATAACTTCACCGCTAACTGGAGCAAAGATGTCCGATGCAGCCTTTACAGACTCAACAACGCCCGCTTCATCACCTGCTGCTAATTGTGTGCCTACTTCAGGCGCTTCAACGAAAACCACATCACCCAAAAGCTCTTGTGCGTGGTGAGTGATGCCAATCACTGCGGTTTCACCATCATCTTCTACACGAACCCACTCATGGCTCGAAAGGTACTTTAATTCACCTGGAACATTACTCATTTTCTTAATCTCCTAAGTCACGCGTTGCTACGCGCACAACACAAAAAAAACTTATTTATAAACACGTTCGCCTTTACGTACAAACGGCGCAGATACGACTTTAACAGGAACTCTCTTGCCCCGTATTTCAACTTCACAACTCTCACCCGTTGCCAAAGGCACACGCGCCAAAGCAACAGAATAGCCTAAGGTCGGAGAAAAGGTACCGCTTGTAACCTCTCCCTCAAGAACTTCCCCGCCAAGCTCTACCAACACCTTCTGATGCGCGCGCAGGACACCACGCTGCTCTAAAACGAGACCTTTCAATTTATGTGTAAGACCGCTCGCTTTTTCATCTAATAATGCTTGCTTACCAATAAAGTCACGGTCGTCGCTCCACGAAATCGTCCATCCCATACCGGCCTGCAAAGGTGAAATAGTCTCATCCATATCCGAACCGTAAAGATTCATGCCAGCCTCAAGCCTCAAGGTGTCGCGAGCACCTAGACCACAAGGATGCACTCCCGCATCTAGCAGTGCCTGCCAAAATGCAGGAGCTTCAGACTCAGGCACCATAATTTCCAGACCATCTTCTCCGGTATAACCGGTCCGGCAATACATCCAAGCCCCAAGCTCTAGGCCTTGAAACACTTTTAAGCCCGCAATTAAATCGGCAGCTTCAGGGCGCGCTTGCTTACAGCTCTCTATCGCTTCTGGCCCTTGCACAGCAACCATCGCATAGCTCGGCTGCTCAATGATTTCAACATCAAAGTTGGCGCTTTGCGCTCGCATCCAAGCCAGATCTTTTTCGCGCGTCGCGCAGTTTACGACCAAACGATAATCAACAGGCATACGATATACAATCAAGTCGTCGATCACTTTGCCTTCGTAATTAAGCATGCCGGTATATAAGGCTTTGCCATCAAACTCTAACTTATCGACATCATTCGCCAACAAGTAACGTAAAAAGAGCTTTGAACCAGCGCCTTTAATATCAACAATAGTCATGTGCGAAACGTCAAACATTCCAGATGAACGCCTGACGAAGTGATGCTCTTCAAGCTGAGAGCCATAGTGAATAGGCATGTCCCAGCCACCAAAATCTACGATTTTGGCGCCTGAATCCAAGTGCGATTGATACAGTGATGTCTTTTGACCCACGAAATACTCCGGCTGCAGCAGTGTAAATTTGCCGACATTCTACCGAATGCGTGACCAATGTGACTAGAGTAAACTAAGGAAAAGCCGAAAAGTGCTTAAATTTCACTCGTCAAAAGATTGAAAAAAGCATTCTATGGAGGGCAAACGACGACTAAAGTCGCGATAAGAGTGATCTCCGCCTCGCTGAATATCAATCTTAGCAAGGCGCAATTTTGATGCGGCCTCACGATAATCTAAAACCTCATCGTGCGACTGCGTAAGCAGGAACAACCGCTCCATCTCCAATTGCTCTGTTTCGACATCTAGCGCTAATAACTGATCCATATGAGCAGGCGTGACATGATACGTCTCGCCAGTATAGAGATTTTTGTTTTCACCAATGAAATTTTGTAGCAGCAAATAAGGTTTCGCTGCGGGGTTTATCAGCACCACCGGCAGCTTGAATTTCGCATGCAGGTTCAAGCTGTAGTAACCGCCCAAACTGCTCCCAATGATACCTTTGAACGCAGAATCCCCTTCGAGCAACTTAGTCATCGCTTCGATTGCCGCAAGTGGTTCAAGAGGTAGTTCGGGAACATGCACATCGAAAGATTGGTTCGATCGAAAATAGCGACTAACTTGCTGTGCTTTTTCGGAGGCTGGCGAACTGTTGAAGCCGTGCAGGTACAACAGTTTCTTCGCTGCCATTCCTTAGTAGCCGTTACTAGACATATCTAGAGTGTATTCAAACTGCGTTGCGCGGAATACCTCGGTTTCAATCTTGCCATCTTCGTGCAAGGTCATCCAACGATAACCGGGCGCAATCTCATCCAAGGCAAAGTCTTTTGATAAGGGCTTAAATTGTATACATGTCGACGGCGTCGCTAAAAAGTCTTTATTATTTCGGCGCTGAAAAAAGTCTTGGTGAATATGACCCCACAACACTCCTTGAACGTGATCATGACGATCAATGATGTCGAGAAATTCGTCATTATTGGTAAGGCCAATTCTATCTAGCCATTCGCAATCAATCGCTACTGGGTGGTGATGCAGGCACACTAAGGTGTTTTGATTCGCCTCGGACAAACTTGACTCTAGATGAGACAGCTCGCCATCGCTCAAAGTACCGTAAACTTTACCCTCACACAGAGAGTCCAATAAAACAAAGCGCCAATCGCCAAACTCTTGAACCTTTACCAATTCCGTTGTCGCCACTTGAGCCATTGCTGACCGATTGTCGTGGTTACCTGGAAACCAGCTAATAGGACACGAATAGCCAGACAAAGCGTCTTTTAAGGCCTGATACGCCTCAACTGAGCCATCTTGGGCAATATCGCCCGTCACAAGAATATAATCAGGCGATTTAGTCTGACTTGCGGCATGCTCCAACACAGCCATTAGGCTGTCGTAGGTATTCATACCAAGCAAGTCCCCGCCCCGATCCTTTGTCAAATGACAGTCGGTTATGTGAAGCACTTCTAGTGCTTTTTGAAAAGATGACATGGAGTGTTCGGCTCAATCATTTTTCTGCATGAGTCAGCTCAATGCAGGTATTTGTTTCTAAATAGTTATTTTAATGATGGTACAGGCTTTAAGATTGGTCAAAATTTACATGCATTTAGTGCTTAATTGGTCACGATTAAACGCATTTTTCTTCTAATTAGGCCCACTATAGCGCGAAGCTCACATTATTCTGCTATCAAACTCACAGTTTGCTGGGCGTAAACGGGCTGCTGTCACAACAACCATAAGCGAGGCAAAAGTTTAGCCATTCGGCAAGAAAACGATTCAGCTGAATTTTTTCATCCGGATGATGCATGAATTGATTAGGGTACTCATTCACCCCTTTGAGGGGCTTATGTCCATGACTACTAATAACCTCAGCAACCGCTGCATCGTGATACATACGCACCGTTATAGCGGGGTTATTTACCCACTTCCCTGAGGAAGAAATCTGCTCCAAGAGCAAAGTGTCGGTATACTTCGCACGCTCAATATTTTTTGCGTGAACATTACCGATAAATCGTTCCCCCACATAGAGCGAAATCGTCAACTCGTCAGATTCATCAACGACATGCACTAACTTCATCAGCTTTCGATAATTACTTTCGCATAATGCGCCCAAATGAATGATATCGGGCACATATTTGCGCTTAAGTCTCTGCATTTGCACCCCAAGCTGCGTCAAGTTCGTCTTTATTCAAGCGCAACCACTGCAATGCGATAATCGCCGGAGAGTTGTCTATCTGACCCATGGAGAGACATTTTAGTGCTTCAGCAAGCGACAACACATGAACCATTATATCTTCATCTTCTTCAGGTAAACCGTAAACACCCCCTAACTCAGAACTATCCACCTTTGCACAAAAAAGACTTATGCGCTCAGTAGAGCCTCCGGGAGATGGGAAAAAATCTTGAATATGTCGAAGCTCAAGCAACTCTGCATTTGCTTCTTCTTGCGCCTCACGCTTAGCAACATCTAGAGGCGACTCACCTTCTTCATTAATTCCTGCAATTAGCTCAAACATCCAAGGTGACTCAGTATGCAAAAGCCCTCCCGCACGAAACTGCTCGATTAACACTACAGATTCAGTTTTAGGGTCATATGGCAGCACGCACGTTGCATTGCCGCGCACAAATATTTCACGAGCAACGTCGTTACTCCATGAACCATCAAAACGACGATGCCTGAAATGATATTTAATTAGTTTGAAAAAACCTTGAAAACACACATCTTGTTGTAACACTTCAAAATCTTTCTGACCAAAGCTCTTTTTTATCATCGCCAAACTGAAAGGCCCTCTGAGTTCGTAACTTTACGCGACTAAGCCAATAAAAAATCGATACAGCATACAAATGAAACACTGCATTCATCTTAAAACCGGACGGCAAGTCTAGAGTTATGACCTTATATTGTCCATAATGCACTCTTTCGCATGCTGCGATGCTGAACACCACCGCAACGCACAACTTGTCGGTCATTTGAGGTAAGAATGAAAACACTAGGGAAGCTCATTTTAAGTGCTGGGGTCGTCTTTTTTGCAAGCCACGGTCCTGTTCACGCAGAAAGCTACGATCTTGTCACGCTTTATAAAAGCGCTATCGACTATGACGCCGATACAGCTGCCGCAAAAGCCGCTTATTTTGCTGACCAAGAAGGTGAAGGTATCGCTCTAGCGGGCCTACTTCCAAATATAAACGCTTCAGCCCAAGGTGGCAGAATCGACGACGAAGTTAAAAAGGGCGCACTACCAAGCGATTCCTACAAATCGTCTCAGTACGGTCTAACGCTAAGCCAACCGCTTTTCAGTATGCCAGAGTGGTATGCGCTAAGCTCTGCGGAGTTTAACTCAGCACGAGCAGAAGCAGCCTACCTTTCAGCGCAGCAATCTCTCATCCTCAATGTGGCCGAAGCCTATTTTAACGTGCTTCGCGCGCAAGAAGATGTAACGGCAAGCCGAGCACTTGAAACAGCGGTTAAACGTCAATATGAGCAAGCAAGAGAGCAATTTGAAGTAGGCTTAATCGCGATCACGGATGTACACGAAGCGAAAGCCTCGTTCGACTCTTCGCAAACCACACGAATCAGAGCAGAAGGTGCCTTAACTATCGCCACAGAGTCGCTATCGCGTATCACGGGCGAATATGCAACAGAGCTCGACACTCTCAGTGAAGACTACCCAATCAAGATCGACCCAACCACTAACATCCAGTCTTGGGTAAACGCGTCAAGAGAAAGCAATTTAGATATCATCATTGCACAGTTCTCCCAAAAAGCACTTGAGGCAGACTACAAAGGACGTCGCGCTGGGCACTATCCAACGCTCACACTCACCGCAGGCTACGAAGACTCAGAACTAGAAAACTATAAGCCCGGTGATCGTGAAACCGAACAAACCAATGTGTTCTTAAACTTTAACCTACCTATTTATTCTGGCGGCGGCACTCAAGCCAGCACTCGCCAAGCACGTTATCGTGTTGAGCAAGCTAAACACAACCTAACCTCTGCACAACGTGCCGCTGAAATTGCGACGCGCTCAGAATACATTAACATTCGAACCAACGTTCAAACCGTTGAGTCGCTGCAACAAAATATCGTTTCTCGCCAAAGTGCGTTGGAGGCGACGCGCGAAGGCTATAACGTGGGAACACGAAACATCGTTGAAGTGCTTGATGCAGAACGAAACTACTTCACAGCCCTTCGTGATTACGCAAGTGCTCGTTTCGACTTTGTGATTAGCACCTTAAAGATCAAACAGGCGGCGGGCTTACTGCATGAAAGAGATCTCACTGAGATCAATGAGTTTTTAGTCGGCCGAATGAAGTAACTGACTTTAATACGCAGAACTGCACAAACTCTCAGTTAGTCGTACTTAAAATCTGCGCCTAACTGAGCTCTTCCTCGAAATAGCTTGAATCTCTCATTTCCTTAGCTCTGGTGTGACCATAGGTGCTTCTAAGGCTCTAAGTAGACCGCAATTTGATCAACAACTCTTGCCACGGCGCCTCGACCTTGAGTCACCACATCTAAAGCTTTATTCCCCACTTCCGCTGCATTCACCTTACCTAAGAGCATGTCGCTTAATCCGGCAACTAAAGCACCTTCATTAGCCACAACCTCAAGCGCGCCAGCCTTCTGAAATTGCTGACATATCACTTCGAAATTAAAATAGTTTGGCCCAATAAACATAGGTTTTCCTAAAGCACCTGGTTCAATGGGGTTGTGACCCCCTACTTCCGTCAACGAGCCACCAATAAACACCAAGTCGCTCGCTGCGTAAAAAGACATTAGCTTACCCATAACATCTAACACATATACATCGGCCTCTGGCTTAAGCTGCTCACACTGAGTATATCGATCTGTCACGAAACCCATATTTTTAGATTGATCTACAGCTCGTTGGAAGCGCTCAGGGTGGCGTGGTACCAACACTAATATAAGGTCAGGGAAATTTTTCTTGAGCTCTTTATGAGCAGACAGAACAATTTCGTCTTCACCCTCATGCGTGCTCGCTGCGACCCAAACAGCTTGCCCTTCGTGTAACTCAGAGCGAATGCCTCTGCCCTGTTCCTTCAGGTCCGCTGCAAGCTCAATGTCATACTTCAAGCTGCCGGTTACTCTAATTTTCTCGTCGGCTATCCCAAGAGAGCGAAACCTGTCCGCGTCATTTTGAAACTGACAAAGCACCAACGTTAGCTCCTGTAGCAACCACCCTACGGCTGGAAGAAGTTTTCTGTAACCCTTTGCAGAGCGTTCCGACAATCGAGCATTCGCTAAGATGACTGGGCAGCCGCGCTGGCGAGAATAGTGAATCATATTGGGCCACAACTCTGTTTCCATAATGATCACAAGCTGCGGCCTTATTCGCCTCAAAAACGCCTTCACAAATAACGGAAAATCATAAGGCGCATAAACATGAAACACTTCATTATTTGGGAATAACCTAAACAACAAGGCCGAACTCGTCGGGGTCATGCAGGTCACCGTAATTCTGCGTTCTGGGTAGCGACGCAGCATTTCTCTAATAATGGGCTCCGCTGCCAGCACTTCTCCGACCGAAACCGCATGCACCCATATATCCTGCTCGTGATCAGGCGCCCTAAAAAAGCCCAAACGCTCTAAGCGTCGGCTTCTGTATTCAGGAGCCTTGAGACCTCGCCACAGTAATTTTGCTAAAACGAAAGGGATGCATAGCGCGACAAGAATTGAGTAAACTAAGCGGACCATAAATTTGGGTTCTCATTAATAACTCAATCAGTATAACCTAGCGTTCAAGAGTCGCACAGCTCAGCGGCGGTGCAACGCTATCGTTACGCATCTAGAAACAAGCAGCCGGCATAGTCTTAGTTTGAAGATACCTTCAAGCAGGGACAGGTATTAAGAACAGGAGCCATCGAATTAATAATCTCAATACGCCAATGCGAAAAGTTTGGTTACTGCATGACAACAAGCAAGGCCACATCCAACAACTCAAAGGCCTAGCCGATCGCCTAGAAGCACACAACAGAGTCACCTGTTGCTTTTATCACTATCAGGCAATACCGAGCGCAGCAAACCACACGCTTTCCAGCGAAGTGCCGAGCATGGTGATAGGCGCAGGACACAAAACTCACTGGCAAGTTTTGCGGCATAGCCGAAAATACCGCGCAATGAGCTGCGTGTTGATGACACCCAGCCTGCCAAAGTCATGGTTTGACGCGATCATCGCGCCAGAACATGACCAACTGACAAAGTCGCCAAATATTCATTCGACGCATATTCTTTCGACACAGGGCCCCTTAAACAGAGTCATTCCAGACAAGCAAAGCCCTCGCGACCTAAATTTAATCCTACTGGGCGGCAAGTCCAAACACTTCCACTGGAACGATGAGCAAATTCTATCTCAGCTAGAAACTATTCTACGAGAAAACCCAGAACAAGTTTGGCACTACTTTGTATCGCGCCGAACACCCGCGTCGTGTATAGAGAAATTACATCAACTCAAGTCCGAACAGCTCATCTTCGAATCCAAGCCTCTGTACAAGGTACTTTCTCGCGCCGCCAAAGTTTGGCTTAGCCCCGATAGTAGCAGCATGCTTTACGAGACATTAAGCGCCGGTGTACAGGTGTCGACACTGACTTTGCGTGAAAAAAAGCGTGCCTTTAAACGTTCAAAAATAGCCCAACACCATGAGCTGCTGATACGAGATGGACGCATATCTAGCTTTGAAAATCGACATAAGACGGCATCGAACGTCCACGGCACGCATGTTTTATGGGAAGCAGACAGAGCCGCGCGTTGGTTGCTCTCGCGCCACAAGACCTGGACTGGAACAAACATCAGCGCGCCCAACAAACCACTGCACGTTCTTCAAGTACTTCCTGCACTAGAAGGCGGAGGTGTGGAACGTGGCACACTCGAAATTGCGCAAGCCCTTGAAGAGCATCATATTGCGTCTAGCATTGCCTCTTCGGGGGGAGCTTTAGTAGCACAGGTGACCGCTCACAAAGCTAAGCAACGTGAAACTCATGGTGCTATTTCTGGCGCTATTCATAACAATATTCATAGCAGTATTAATGACAGTATTGATAGCGACACTCATCACTACACACTGAACCTAGCAAGCAAGAGCCCATGGACCATACTCAAGAATGCGTTTTTACTCAGCCGGCTCGTTAAAGCCAAGCAGGTCAGCCTAATTCACGTTCGCTCACGCGCACCAGCATGGTCTTGTCTACTTGCATCGAAACTTTCTGGCGTGCCTTACATCAGCACCTTTCATGGCCAATATGGGCATTCTTTCGCGCTAAAAAAACTCTACAACTCTGCCATGTTGCGAGGTCGCGCTTGCATCGCCGTTTCACCATTTATTGAGGCCCACATTCGAAGTGAATACCCTAATTTAGCGGGCAACATACAACTGATATCAAGGGGCATTGATCCCTCGTATTTCAACCCTGCACTCTGCCCAAAGCTGAGAGCCCCATTTTTCGAAGACCATCACAGCAGTGCCTCAGAACCTAAATCAGAGCCTAGACCAGAACCAAAACCGACAATCTTCTTCCCTGCCCGCTTCACTCGTCTAAAAGGACACGCCCTCATCATTGACGCAGTAAGTAAGCTGCGAGCGCCAAAACTGAGAATTGTGTTTGCAGGTAAACAGGCCAACAGAAAACATTTTATCGAAGAATTGAAAGCCAATATAAGCAAGCGTCAACTTGATCATGAGTTTTTGTTTCTTGATACATTAGAAGACCCAAGATCTGCATACTGCAGTGCGGACATCGTTATCTCCGCGTCAGAGAAGCCGGAGGCGTTTGGAAGAATCATCGCCGAAGCGCAAGCTATGAAATGTTTGGTTCTGGCTGCCAATCACGGAGCCGCACCAGAGGTCTTGGCGCCCTGCTTAAGAGAAGGATTATTTGCCCCGAATGACGCTGATGACCTAGCACGAGCATTGAAATTTGCGTTAAATTTGGAGGTACAACAAAAAACACAAGTGCTAAATGAGGCACAGAAATACGTCTATCAGAATTTCACCCTCGAAAGTATGTGCCAGAAAACAATCACGGTTTATAAAGACCTTGCGCTATCCCTTGGTTCAACTCGCTCTTAAACCCGGCAGCCAAACAACATAGGCAAAAATACACCGAGCATGTTTTTACTTGGCAGGCAGTGCCAATCATCCTAGACTGCATGTTAATCAAGCTTAGCTTGATGGACCTCCCCTAAACCTTAACGCTTGCCGAACACTAATGCCTGAATCGACCCATTTAAAATTGCATCCAGATTTTTTTAGCGCACAAGACAGTCGCTATTTTGAGCCAAGCTATTGGCAAGAGCTCGGTGCAATCACCGGTCAAGAAAAAGGACGAGGCACCACTTGGTTTATCAGGCACGCCCATCATGAACTGGTGCTTAGGCATTATTATCGCGGCGGTTTGATAGGCAGATTCAATCGAGATCGCTACTTATTTACGTCCTTAGATCGGACGCGAGCATTTAAAGAGTACGAGCTACTGCAA
>JAWUYI010000123.1:0-12960 GCA_034110885.1 Oleiphilaceae bacterium | reverse complement strand
TGTACGTCGTGATAACTTTTCAGTAGATGTTAGTTTGCTGTTTAAAGTGTTTGCGATGCCTAAGCCCCTTGATGGTGTTCCTTCTATTGCTGGCTTTGATGTGAATGGTGGCGGCTTTGCGGTTGTTGCGTTGACCAAGGTTGAGGATGGTAGTATGGACTCTATTTCAATGATCGAACGTCAGCCGATCACAAACTCTCTTGGTGGTAGCTATGGCGGTTCGGACTATAATGCTTATTTGAAAAGCGTAGAGAAAAATTCGGAAGTAGAGAAATTATAGCGAACCATCGCTATAAAACGGGAGCCTCAGGGCTCCCGTTTTGTTTTTGCTCAATAGCTTTTGAGTACTGGTTATCTTTAAAAAAAAGCGCTTTACGTTAAGGTTCTAACCGAAAAATAAGAAGTTCATGGAAGGCCCTTGGTCGACCCTAAAATTATTTCGCCGCGTATTGGCTTGTGACTAAATGTTTCTAGTAACGACAGCATCTATTCTATTAATGAACCTTGTCTACGGGTTTAAAGAAATTGAGCCACATCCGCCTGGCACAATTATGTACGACTTTAATTTCGATTTGGATCGTCCTTACGATTACTCATTTATCGAGGTTGAGCCGTTCTCTGAAGTTAAATATCGAAATATTGTTCGGCAGGCGTACGACTATAGTTGCGGTTCAGCAGCACTAACTACAATTCTCCAGCATTACTTGGGGCGTAATTTCCAAGAGCGCCAGGTGATGGAGGGCTTGTTACACTATGGCGAAAATGATCGCATCGTTGAGCGTCGTGGTTTTTCGATGCTAGATATGAAGCGATTGGTAACGGCATTAGGCTTTCCAGCAGGTGGCTTTAAAGCAGAGTTAAAGGATTTGGAAGAGCTTGATCATCCAGCAATTGTGCCAATTCACTACTCAGGTTTTAAACACTTTGTTGTAGTGAAAACAATAAAAGACGGCCGTGTCTATATTGCGGACCCCTCAAAAGGCAACCTTACCTTTACCATTGAGAGGTTTAAAGAGGCTTGGGATCAAAACGTACTTTTCGTGGTTTTTCCGGGTGATACCAAGCCCGTTGATGGCCTTGAATTGCGTGAAGAAGATTTGCGTTTTATTGATGACCAGACTTTAGATCTACAAGCGTTTGTAGAATACCCAGATTATTTTGATAATCGTCAATGGGCGATTCAAAACGAAATTGAGCGACAGAAGAACAATTCAGATGAAGATAGAGCAAATGGAGCGCCTTCGGTTGAGAATACAACCAAGCTGCTGCATTACAGAAGAAACTAAGAACTAATATTTCAAACAAAAAACATTGTTTTGCGTGACGAGTAAATATAACAAGGAAAACAGCATGACAGCTTTTTCAAGAACCATTGGGACATGGCTTTTGTTGTCTGTGGTTGCAAGTGCGGCTTACGGCGAAGAACCAACTGCTACCGACAAGGCTCGAGACGCATTGGGTCAACAAGAAGGTGAGAGTGACGCAGCCCAACTAGAGGAAGTGTTTCAAGCCGCGGAAAAAAAATATTCAATGATTGCTCCTGGCGGTAAGTCGTTGTCGTATTCTCTGGATTACTCTTATACCTCGGATTCGAGGATTGACCTTGAGGTAGTCAATAATACGATACGAAATCTCGATGTGAATCCGACATCAACGCATAGCTTCACTAATAGCTTTAGTTTTTCGTACGGTATCCTGAATAATTTAACTCTTAGTACTCGTATTCCGTTGTCTACGCGATATGATACGACGCGTGAGTTATCGGCCACTGACTGGGGTGATGTAAGCTTAGGTCTTAGATGGCAGCCATTTGCCTATGTGCCCGGTAAGGCGACGATTACGGTTAGTGGTTCTTTGAGCACCAAAACGGGCGTAAGTCCTTACGAAATTAACCCTCAGACGCGCTTGTCAACGGGTAGTGGAACGTATTCGTTTAGTACGGGCGTCAATGTATCGAAAGTTCTAGATCCGGTTGTTGTATTTGGCTCATTATCTTCGGGCTATACCTTCGAAGAAAATGGCTTGAATCAGATTCGTGGTGGTCGAGTTCTTGTAAGTGTGCACAATGGCCAAAGCTATTCTTTGTCAGGTGGTTTTTCTTATTCACTTTCATACGATACGTCGTTGAGTATTTCTACCCAAATTGGTTATTCCTCAGAAACCAACCTTTATTTTAGTGACGGAAGTAATACCGAAACGCAGGACTCGATGAATGGTTCTATGAACTTTTCACTTGGTATTCGTGTAGACCCGAAGACTATTGTAAACACAAGCTTTGGTTTTGGTGTGACCGAAGACGCTTCCGACTTTTCACTTGGTTTCTCGTACCCGATCGATATTGGGGCGTTTACTTGGTAATCCCTGCGTTTAATAAGGATATCTCGTGAGAGCCCAGTTCTTGTCCATCAGAGCCATTAGAAAGTATTTAGCTTATTCGCTAGTACTACTTCTTGCTGTGCCGCCAAATGTTCTCGCACAGGTGGGGCATGGTATAACCGTCGACAGTAGAGCCATGTCTCTTGGTAATGCGGTTGTTGCGGATCGGGATCCAAGCCTTGCGGCCGTGTATCACAACCCCGCCGGTCTGGTTAACTTAAAAGAGCGGCAGTTTGAAGTTGATCAAATTATTGTTGGTCTAGATTTAGATGCAACGTTTTATGCGCCGGACGACTATGAGTTGTTTGGTCTAGACGGGACGGGTTTCAATACCTATGACCCGACTGTCCCAAGGGACCCAGTTGTGGGGGCTGACGGAGAAGGGCATAGTCACACAAGCAAACCTGCGCTGTACCTTCCTGGTTTTGGCTTGCAGCAATGGGTGTGGAGTGGACCTGCCCCCTTGCCGTTTCAGTTTGGCTTTTCGGTAAATGAACCGGGGTCTAAATTTACCTTCGCCAACAAAAACTATATGCACTCGCCCTTAGGCTTGTTTAAAGATGCGGAAGATCCAGGTGGCTTTCTGGGTAAAGAAGCAGCGATTCAGCGTTACACCTATTTCTCGCCAGCGGTTGGTTACGAGGTCAACGATGAGTGGGCTGTAGGTATGGGTGTGCAGTTGTCTCACCAAGGCTTTGCAATCGCACAGAATAACCGAGCACCAAATCTCTTGATCGCGGTTGCAGAAATTCTTCAGGATGCGTTTGCGTGTGAATTTGATAAACCTATCGGCAAGCGGCGTGACCCTTTGCAGCCATTCCTATCTTTATGTCAGGGTAACATCGGTCCTTGGGACAATATTGGTCGAATAGATATCGATATGCAGGAGTCTTTGTCAACGACCTATAATGTCGGTGTTTTGTGGGAACCTACAGATTGGTTTTCGTGGGGCGCGTCGTATATGTCCGAAGCCGAAATGAAGCTTAAAGGTACGTTCCTTATGGACTACACCGACGAGTGGACGGCGTTTTGGCAAGGCTTGAATGGCTCGATCATCGGTGCGATAACCGCAGCGATTCTCGGTCTTCCTCGCGGTGTACCGTATGAGTCCGGTAATATCTATATGGACTTCAAGATGCCTCAGCAGTTTAAGTCGGGCGTAAGTATGCGTGTTCATCCAAAGTGGACGGTAAACTTTGATGCGACTTGGACCGATTGGAGTGTCTGGGATGAATGGACCTTCAACTTTGATCGAAAACTTGAACTTTTGAGTACAGCTCGCCTTCTTTCAGGTTTCGTTACAGATACTTCTTTAACGCTAGCTCTTGGCCTAAAAGACACATGGCATTACGGCATTGGCTTGACGCAGCACGTTAATTCGCGCTTAGACATTCGTTATGGTCTAGAATTACGGGACTCTCCGGTTGGCCAAAATGTTATGGGCCCGGTTCCTATCGGTGATATGAAAAACTGGGGTATCGGTTTTGGTTATAAGTGGGACAAGCAGACTACGGTTGGTGCGAGTATGTTTTATATGCAGTCAGTTGACTATATCCCAAGCGGTACGAGCCCTAATTTAAACGATACCAGCTTAACCAACGTTGTTTACAACCCTTATGCTGGTTTGGATGTGAAGTTTTCTTCAAGAATCTACGGGATAGGCTTACAGTTTAGGCGACAGTTCTAGTATGAGCATAACGCTATGAAAATGATGCGTGCCTTTGCATGTATGAGTGTGATTGTGCTTTCTGCCGATTTACGCGCTGAGCGTTACGTTGTAAAAGACGATGCGTTTGGCAATACCGATGCCGTGTCGATTTCTGATGTGAGTGACGAAGATCTCGAAGAGTTGAGACAAAAGCAAGAAGTTGTAGGAGAGTCTGTTTCTGCGCAGTTAGAGGAAGCAGAAGGATCAAACTCTGCGCCTTTAGGTGAAGGTTCGAATGAGGTTAGCAACTCTGAGGCAATCGGCACCGGGTCGAGCAGCACAGAGCTAAGCAAGGCTGGAATAAGCAGTGAGCAATCTCAACCCTTAGAGGCTGCCTCGCAAACTGCACCATCATCAAGTGCTTCGTCATTAGTAGTAACGCCGGCGGCAAGCTCGCCAGTAGGTTCGACTTCAGTACCAGTGCCAAATTCTGCATCGAAATCAAGTTCGGTTCCGCAATCTAATCCTTTTGACGAAGCCTATCGTCAATCTGAAGTCGACGAAACAGACGATGTCATAAAGCGCCTGCGCGCTCAAGGGCGCGAGAGTGATTATGACGCAACACAAGTGAACCCTGCCGACTTTGTCGACAGCGAGGACTTGCTGCAAGGCAAAGTAAATAGACCAGGTGAGCAGCCGTTTTATCTGACCTTAGATTCGGAAGGTGAGCAAGATGTGGTGTTTTATAGTCCTGAAGTGATTCGGCAAGAGATGGAGCGTCGCAAGGTTGAAGAGCAGATTAGTGATTCAGCAATTCATTTACCGCCAGCGGCAAATCAAGAGGTTAGTTTGCCTGAGGGCGCTGATCCTGCTGCTTTAGCAATCTTTAACTCAAGCATGCGTAAAACGTATTTTGAACGATTTGTCGAGCGCTGTTGCGATGACTTGCCTAATGTTGGGGTGCTAGAACTTTCGCTAGAGCAGAGCGCCTATGTTGATTTGCCGAGAGATAAATTTTCATACCGTTTTGTGGACGGAGATAGCCGTTATGGGGTTGTGCGTTTGCCTAGTCTCAACAAGAAATACTTATTGATGATAAAAAGCTTTGTGCGTCGGTTTGAAGATAGAGGCATAGATAACGGGGCGTTTATTCCTCAAATTGTCGTCCTCGACGGCGAAAAGCGTGTGAAGCGAATTATCAGTAATCTAAGTATGCAAGCGAATGAAGAAACGTGGCGTAGTTACGGGTTTTTGAAGGCAGTTATAGATGTTGATCAAACCGAAATAGATGCCGATCGCTTCTTGCTTATTTATACCTCGAGAGATGATTTAAGGCGCTATACCGTCATAGACGACGCGCAGAACCCTTGGCAAATCAAACATATGGAAGTAGGGGCTGTTGAGGTTGAGATTATTGCGGAATCGCTAGGCCGTCTTAATTAGGCGGGTTCAACTTAACCTGTATTAGTCCCGATTTAATCAGAAATATGCAGCTTGCCACATGCATATCTTAGTGTGTTTACCAAGACAATCTCGCGCCAATGCTGGTGCTCATGCCGTAATCTGTTAACCCTCCTTCTGCATTGTAGAGTGACGCGATCGTGTTATCTCGATCAAAAAGATTCTTTATATTCAAAAATACTTCAAGCTGTTGTTCCGGCGAGTTTAAACGGTAATTTTTGATTAGACTCAAATCGGTCCGGTAATAGTTATGGGCGTCGTCAGGTTTTGCCGTACCGATGTAATCACCTTCAGCGTAATCCAGCATAACCCGTTCTTTTAGAACGAGTTCAAGCCCAGTGTCTTCAAACTGATAGCTGCCTTGAAGTGTGAACATCCATTTGGGGAATGCGACATACTCTAGGTTCTCTTCTTTGTTTTCGCTGCGGGTATAGCTGCCTGCGCCGCTTAGAGCAAATGCTCCCCACTGCTTCTCGCCACTGATCTCTGCACCATATGATTCGTTTTCGCCCGTATTAACGTAGCGATTAAGCGTCGATGTGCTCGGTTTCAGCACAATGCCGTCTTTCCACTCACTTTGGTATAGAGTCATCTCAATGGAGTAATCTCGACCTAGTAGAATATTCACCCATTCTAAGGTGTTGATTTCTTCAGGCTTAATATCTTGATTGGCTTCTACTGCTTGTGCGCTGCCTGATCGTTCGATTGCTGTAGGGGCGCGGAACGCGTGACCATAGAGTAGCTTGGTCGTGTAAGCTTCGGAGACTTTAAATATCGTCCCCAGTCTAGGGGAGTAAACCGTGTCTAGGTCAGAATAGCGGTCGGCGCGCACGCCATAGACAAAGTGTATTTTATTGTTTGGTAAGGTTGTTTTGGCTTGAAGTAGCGCGTAGGTAATGCGACGGCTTTGGCCTATATAAGGGTTTTCATCTTTAGCGAGTATGTCGCCATTTAATGCCACTCGGCTCTGTTCACTGTCTCTTACCTTCAAATGATCTTGGCCAAGACCTAAAGCCCATTGGGTCCTGATCTCGGGGGCGAGCGCCTTTATCGTCGCTTTCACTCCAGAGCGTTGCTCCTTGTTTCCTTGTCGTAATTCATGTGCACAATACAAAGGGTTCGGACTGTTATTCGTCGCGGTGCGGCAGGGGAGTGTTGTGCCAGTGCGCGTTGTGAGGCTATCGGGATAACGAGAGTTATCAAAGGTCCACTCCTGTTCGCTTTCCCAGTGATAGATCTGTGTGTCTAAGGTGTAGTTGGCCGACAGCTGGCGCGCATAATTCAAACCGGCCATCCAGAAGCTAGAGGATTGTCCAGAATGATCCTTGTCCATCGTGATGCTGCTTGAGTCTAGATCAAATATCAGAGGTAGGCGGCTAAAAAACTGGGTGCCAATACCTGGAAACTCACGGGCGTTATAGTTATTAAAGTAAGTATTTAGCTTAATCTTCCCCGTTTCTAAATCGCCGTTCTGAACGCTGACAAAAGCACTTAGATCTTCATACTCGTAATCTCGTTCAGATCCGTAACTTAGGCCATCGTTCGGTGAGGTATATTCATACTCTAGGTCTTGCCCGCCTTGCATGTCATAGGCAAGGCCAGTATTAACGACCGTGTTACCGAATGGCTGGGAGGCAAATAAAGCTAAGTTTTTATAATCTGGTGAAGCAGCGCTGGCGGACAGTTGCAGCTCTGCACTATCTGAATGCTTAAGGTGCTGAGACATGACGCCATGAAACGCGTCGCTTCCATACAACGCACTGCCTGGGCCTCGAATCATTTCAACGCGATCAAGGTGCTGTAGGTTTATCAAAGGTTTGTCATAAAGCGACGTCGCGTAGGTATATGAGTTAAGAGGCACACCTTCAAGACTGTTGGCAATGCCGCGCACGGACAGTTCGGTGCTGTAACCCCGAATTGCAATTGCGTCAGCGCCGCCCCAGGTAGGATAAGTGGCAACAGAAGGGACGGCTTCCAAGGCATCACTTAAGCGGCGTGCATTGTTCTTTTGCCAGTCACTAGACCTTAAAACAGAAACACTCGACGCGGTGTCCAGTTCAGACTCTTCAAATAAAGAAGCGACGGTCGACACCTTAGTTTGCATCAACTGTTCGATCGACAGGTCCAACAAAGTGTTTTCAGCATAGGTGTTATGTGCAAGCAGAGCGCACGCAGCGCCGCTCAGTGTAAATTTCGCGAATTTCATAATAGGTCTATTGCTAATTTAGTGTTCTTATTCTAAAAAATGTCCGAGTTTTTTCAGTTCAGCTCAAATATAGGGGATACTCAGCTTATTATTCTCGTGCTGTAAACTCAGTATAGTAAGCTTTCGTCAAATATCTTCTGGATCAGCTTCATCGCTTAGGTTTTTGATGTGCGTGGGGATGTCGATTAAAAAATAGCTACCCGTAGCGGCCTCTAAGCACGTGATTGTTCCGCCTAAACGCTGGTTTACTTGGTTGTAACAGATATGCATGCCGAGTCCCGTGCCACCTTTTCCGCGTTTACTTGTCACAAATGGCTCAAAAATCTTGTCTCGAATACCTTCAGGAATGCCTTCTCCGTCATCTTTGTAATGAATATTTACGCGGCTCCCATGTACTTCCACTTCGATGCTAATCGTGCCTCGGCGTTTGTTTTCGAAGCCGTGAAGCTGTGAATTCATAATTAAGTTAGAGATGACCTGAGCAATCGAGCCCGGAAAGCTCTGCATTGGAACGTGTTGGTCGTATGCAATGTTAATCTGGTGTCCGCCTTGGCGAAGCTGAGGGTAGAGGCTTTGGCAAACTTCTTCTAAATAGTGAGTGAGTTCAAAGTCTCGTAACTCATCTTCCATTTGATCGGCGGACACTTGTTTGAAGTTACCGACAAGCTCGCTTGCACGCGTCAAATTGCGTTTTAGAATCTCTGTAGACTGGTGTGCATTGCTCAGTAAGTCATCAAGCTCAGAGCGCTTTAGTTGGCCCGATTCGTAATGCTTACTAAATTCTTTTAAACGCTCATCTAGATGGGTCGCGGCGGTTACGCCTACACCTAGTGGTGTGTTGATTTCGTGAGCTACGCCAGCAACTAGGTTACCTAACGACGCCATTTTCTCAGATTCAACTAGTTGCGCTTGCGTGTCGCGCAGTAATTGATTTGCCTGTTCAAGTTTTTTGTTTGCGCGTTGTTTTACACGTCCAGAGCGGAGTAGGGTGTAGGTGATAATGCCAATAAAAATCAGAATAATTACACTGCTAACCAGCGCGTAATACTGAGTTTTTAATTGTGACGACTGTGTCTCGATGGCTTTGTCCCGGTCTTGAATGTCCATCTCTCGTTTCGAAAGTGAGCTTGCTTGTTCATCGATACGGGCTTTTTGCTCTTCAAGTAGCGTTTTATTCTTTTCTATTAGGGCAGAAAGGTAAGCAATCGAAGATTCCTTTGATGCAATCTCATTTCGTTTGGTACTGAGTTTCTCTGCTGTGTCTTCTAGGGCTACATCGAGTGAAAGTAGCTCGCTTTGGAACGTTTCTAATGACGCTTTCGTTTCTAGAAGCTCTTTTTTTTGCTTAGTAAGCGTCAGTGTTTGGTCTGCGATCAAGTCGGCCTGCGCCTCTAATTGGCTTTGCCTGTTACTGGCCTCTTGCTTTAAACGCACCAAATCTTGTGATTGTTTGTTGATCTGGTTTTGTTTGCTCGAAACTTCGTTGCTTACTTCTTCAAGTCGAAGGCTTTGTTCGCGCAAGGCGTTTTGGCTTACAGCAAGCTCCTTGTCCATGTCTTTAATGAGCTCGGCCACATCAAGCTCGGTGCCCCCCATCACAACAATATCGGGTGATATTTTTAATTTCTCATAGATTAAGTTGTATCTATTGACTTCAAACCTAACGAGTTCGGGCGACGGGTAAATAAAGTTGAGCATGGTTAATTGTTTGTCTTGAATGTCGTCGGTTATAAAAAGCGTACTTTTACCGAACAACTTGCGGCTAATTTCTTTGATTTTTTGGCTAACATCTCGCGCGGCAATGATGACTTGGTAGTTGTCGATATCCCGAGGCTTCTTTATCGCGTGCACTACAATCTGCTTGCTGCGTACGGTCTTATCCTGAATCTTTAATACTTGTTCTAGGTAGGCTTCGTCAGAGCCAATAAAGCCAATGCGAATCGCCTCTAAAGAATCTTCATTTGGCCACTCAATGTACTTGAGAAAATTAAATACGTAAGCCGCTTTTACCGACTCAATAGAGTGCGTTTGCTCTCCAAGTACAATGCGCGGAAAAGCCAAGCTTAGGCCTAAAAGGCAAAACAATGAGCCGCGGAGTAAGCAGAAATTTAAAAATTTAATGCAATGCGTCATAAAAGTGGTTTCAAAAATTCTTAGTGTTTAAAAATATAGTCTAGACTGAATCTATAAATAGTAATAAAAACTGGAACTTATTTACCAATGAGCTTGCTTTGCCAATGAACGATGTTAATGACTTATTGGTGTTTTCTGCAGAAGACGAACCGACTCCCAAAAATGGCGATTTTGCAGAAGATGCTTGGGCGGTTTTGGTTGTTGACGACGACCCTGAAGTGCATGCAGTAACCCGCTTGGCCCTCAAAGGCTTTGAGTTCGCGGGTTTACCTTTAGATATTCATTCAGCTTACTCAGCAAAAGAGGCGAGAGAGTTAATGTCTCAAGAAGGCGTGCATTACGCCATTGCCTTGCTTGACGTTGTGATGGAAAGCGATCATGCCGGGCTTAATCTTGCGCGCTGGATTCGCAGTGGACTGAATGATCCGCATGTCCGCATTGTTCTTAGAACAGGCCAGCCTGGCCAAGCTCCAGAGCGCGAAGTGGTATGCAACTACGACATTCACGATTACACCGAAAAAACCGAACTAACCGCGAACAAACTTTTTACGCTAATGTATTCCGGCTTGCGCTCGTATAGCGACATGATGGCCTTGTATAAAAGCAAGCAAGGTTTAGAGGCCGTCGTTAAGTCCAGCGCCAAGCTGTTCGCTCATCAGTCTATCGAAGAATTTACTCAGGGTGCATTACAGCAACTGAGCAGCTTACTAAATCTAAATGTCGGGGCTGTGTATTCTGATTTGCATAGCTTTGCAGCAGAGCACTCTAAAGACAGAAGTAAAATTCTTGCGGCGACAGGGCGTTTTGCGAGCTGTGTTGCCAAGCAATTGAACGAAGCTCTAAGTGCGGAAGAATTTTCGTATGTGCAGCAGGTGCTCGACGACGGTGGTCAATACCTAGGCGAGAGCGTTTTTGTCGGGGTGTATGAATCAAAAATGCACCGCAAGCATATTCTGTTCATAGAGGGCTTTGAGCGCCTCAGTGAAACCGACACGCAACTCTTGCAATTGTTTGGGCAAAATATCGGCGTTGCCTTTGACAGTCAGTCGATGTTCAACGAAGTCGAGCTTACGCAGCGAGAAATGGTTTACCGCCTAAGTGAAGCGGTCGAAAGCCGTTCGAAGGAAACCAGTAACCATGTTAAACGCATGGCCCTAAGTTGTAAGATTCTTGGCAGCGCTTATGGTCTTGATGAAAGAGAAACAGAAGTGCTCTACAAAGCAGCGCCTCTGCATGACATTGGCAAAATAGCCATTCCAGATAATATCCTCAATAAGCCCGGTAAGTTAACCCCAGAAGAGTGGGAGGTGATGAAGTCGCATGCTCAAGTAGGCTATGACATTCTCGCAACCTCCGAGCTTGAAGTGCTGCGTATGGGCGCTGTGATCGCCGGAGGGCATCACGAGAACTGGGACGGCTCTGGTTACCCAAAAGGTGTTAAGGGCGAAGACATCCATGTCTACGCGCGCATTGCGGCCTTAGCAGACGTGTTTGATGCCTTAGTGAACAAACGCAGCTACAAAGACTCTTGGCCGCTCGAAGATGCGCTGCAGTTTATTGAAGAGATGCGCGGAATCAAATTCGATCCCGCACTTGTTGACTTACTGTTCGATAACCAGAAAAAGCTGATGACCATTCAATCAAGCTTCGCAGATTAAGCCAAAAGGGTTGCGGAGTACTAAGCTTGTTCGTTCTATGCGCCGCCTTCAAGGCGCTTCACTCTAAACGTGCTTTCTACTAAGAAATGCACGCTTCTCCATTAACTCGGCTTTTTCCTTTGTTATCGCTCTTTCTAAACCCTTGATTACGAGTTCTTACGATTTAGGTAGACTAGGGCGAGAATGCCGATGCCAAGAAGGCCTAGCGAAGCGGGCTCTCTAACAATGCTCACCGACTGTTGTGTGACGTCGAAATTGTCGTAGCCTGCTCTGTGCTCTTCACCCTTGGTCTCAAACTTAACGTAGCTTAAGTTCGTGAAGCTCTCATCAAGCGATAAATACGTGAAATACGTGTGTGCGTAGTCATCGTCCTTTTCCTTAAATTTAAGCTCTGCGACTTTATCATCATTCGCGTCATAACCCCGAACCTTCAGCTCGGAGGCCATGTCGTCGCCATCAAGGTAGCCGCTAATAAAGTCGAAGCCGTTTAAGGCGAACAGAGACTGGTCTGCTGCAGCCATTAGAAATGACGATTTCGCTTTCTTGTTATCGCTGTTTGTCCAATCGAAAAGATGAACGGTGCCGTTGTCAAAGCCTTCGTCGTCTACGCTACTGCCTGTACCGATCGAATCATCATTTTGATAGCTGGTAAAAACGAACCCGTTGTCTGTAAACGAGGAACGCCAATAGACACCGTCTGGTTGCGAATCGAAGTCGATCATGCCAGCGTGAGAGATACTTGCGAAAACAACAAGAGAGATAAGTAAAGGTAATCGGTACATCGTTACAGCCCCCGAACATCATACTTCAGCGCGCCTGGACTTAAGGTGTCGAAAGAGCTTCGAGAGTCGAAGTCTTTCTAGAGATGGCGTATCTAATTTGAAAAACCAAATCCAGACTCGGCAGTTAAGCGTGCGCAAGGTTCTAAAGCCATTCTCGCTTACGTCTCGGTCTGAGAGTGTGTAACGCATGCTTCTATCACGAAGTGTGCGGTTAAGCGCTTTAGCTTTAGTGTCATCCTTGGCGTAGCACACTATAAAACGGAAAAGTGTGACGTGATACGGGTAGACTGTGAACCAATGTCATAATCTTGGGGCATAAAAAAACCCGAAAGTCGTAAGACTATCGGGTTTCTCTAATTTGGTACCAGTGGGCGGACTCGAACCGCCACGCCTTTCGGCAACGGATTTTGAATCCGTCGTGTATACCAATTTCACCACACTGGCAAGGTAGGGCGCATTATACGGATTCGCTCGAAAGCGTCAACAAGCTTGTTGATAAAATACGTTAAATATTTGTGTTGTACAGGGGGGAGGCGAAAGCTTGGATGTGCAGAGGGTTGGGCAGAAAATAAAAAACCCGCACAAGGCGGGTTTTTCTTCAATGCGATTCAATTAAGGGCAGGTAGGTGCCAAGTTAATAAGCGGAAGTGGGTCGCTTGTCTCTACAAGATCCTTGCCCGTCAGATCCACAGTTGC
>JAWUYI010000122.1:0-15435 GCA_034110885.1 Oleiphilaceae bacterium | reverse complement strand
CTCACAAGTGAGCGCTGTGAAGTTAAGCTCAACGCAGAGCGTCAAGACAAGCGCATCGCGCATTGGCAGCAAGTAGCAATTAGTGCCTGCGAACAAGCCGGTAGAGCGCGGGTTCCAACCATTGAAGCCATCCAATCACTCGAGGAGTACGTAAGTAGTGCCATTAGTGCAAAAAGCACTGAAGAGCTAAAACTGGTGCTCCATCACCGAGCAGACCAACAATTAGACGAATATGAAACACCCAAAAGCGTTCGCCTTTTAATAGGCCCAGAAGGCGGCCTTAGCCAAGACGAAATACTCTTGGCGCAAAAACATGGCTATGCACCCTGCACTCTAGGTAAGCGCGTGTTTCGGACAGAAACAGCGCCCGTAGCCACCTTAGCCGTAATGCAGTGGCTCTGGGGCGACTTTAACGCTTGAGATTTTGTAATGGAAAGAAGGCATACTCAGAATAGTTAGAAAGACTACTTAGAACGGGCACAAATATACTTGGAACAGGCTAAAAGGATACCTGGAAAAGCGAACACTTTTCGTAATAAGCACCGCGCGAACTAATTAGCTGCGATCCTTACTGTCTAGGCACCAATATTAGCCGGCAAGATTAAACGACAAGGCCGAGTGACAAGGCCGAATGACGAGACAAAGGGAACAATAGCTTAACTATGAATATTAAGAATCTACCACGCTGGTCAGTCCCACTTATTATCTTAGCCATCGCATTTATCATGCTTGCCCTTCTTATTGCGACGAAACCCGCACCACCGACGACAACGAGCAAGGAAAAAGCGTGGCAAGTCAGCGTGCAAGAAGTGATTTTCGTCGATGCAAAACCGCAACTAGAGCTTTTCGCCAAGAGCGAGTCGCCGCATAGCGCACAACTGAAAGCAACCTTGAGTGCTGAGGTTATTGCGCTCGACGCACTAGAGGGGGATACCGTTGAAGCCGGCCAGACAATTATTCAACTAGACCCTAGAGAAGCGTCATGGAAAGTACAGCAACGTCAAGCCGACGTTGATGAGCTCAAAGCGCGAATTTTAGCTGAAAACAATCGCTTTGACGCGGACCGTACATCACTCGGTAACGAGCAAAAAATATATGAAATAGCAAAGAAGGCATCAGACCGCCAAGCTAGGCTGCGCGAATCTAACTTAGTTGCACAAGAGCGCTATGACATTGCAGCCTCACAAGCGGCACAATCGCTGCTCGCCATTACGCAGCGCAAGCAAAGCATCGCCGATCACCCTGCCCGACTTTCCCAGCTAAAAGCGTCACTAAGCCGCGCGATGGCATTCTTGAATCAAGCCAAATTTGAACTTGAGAAGAGCAAGATACAAACACCATTTAAAGCGCGCATCACCGCCTTGCATGTAGCGCCAGGCGAGCGTGTTCAGGCAGGCCAACTGCTTGCGGAAGTGTTTGACGCCGACCACATAGAATTACGCGCTCAGATGCCTAACACAAGCGCCCATGTCATAGAAAGCGCACTGGCACGAGGAGAAGAAATAGACGCTCACAGCGGTACACGCACATTCAAACTGTCCCGAGTTTCAGGCAAAGCGAGCGCTAGTCACGGCGGTCTAGATGCGTTTTTCATACCCACAGACCAAAGCACCACTGTTGCGCTCAACGAAAGCTTGATGCTTCAGGTGGAGTTGCCAGAAGTAGAACAGGTAATAGCGCTTCCTAGGTCGGCAATTTATGGCTCCAACCGCATATTCGTCGTACAAGAAGAACGTCTAAAAAGCGTTCTCGTTGATGTCGTTGGGCAACGTTTTGAGCATAATTCGCCAGACATTGTGTTTGTTAAAACAGAGGAACTAAAAGCCGGTCAGCACATCATCACAACCCAGTTACCCAACGCCATTAACGGTTTAAAAGTTGAAGTAAGGGGAAGTATTCAAGACCCAAGTCTAGTGAAAGCGCAGGCCGAAAAACCGGATACTCGAACGAAGGCTGAAAGCAATGAGTAATTCATCCGAAGCCAGCGTTCATAAAAACGACATTCTTGGTCGATTTGCTCAACATAAGGTAGCGGCCAATCTTTTAATGTTGATTATGCTGCTTTCTGGTGCCATTGCTTTATTCAAATTGAACACACAGTTCTTACCAACGTTTGAGCCAGATTATGTAACGGTTCGGGTTGTATGGCCTGGAGCAAGCGCTGAAGACGTCGCCCGCTCGATCGTAACACCTCTAGAGCAAGAGTTGCGCACGCTAGACTATGTGAAGGAAATGTCCTCTACTAGCTATCAGAGCAGTGCATTGATTTCGCTGGAATATGACGAAGGTTCCGATATGGGGCTGGCCTTAGACCAAGTAAAAGAAAAGGTTTCTCTGGTGCGAAATCTGCCGTCTGATGCCGAAGAACCAGAGATCACGAAAGTTGTGCTGAATGAAGATGTCGCCACTCTAATTTTATCTGCAGACGCGTCTTTGGAAGAGCTACGACCCATTGCGTTTCAGTTTGAGAGAGAGCTGCTTGATGCCGGCATTGCGAAAGTAGAAATTATTGGGCTTCCTAAGCAAGAAATTGCGATTGAAGTGTCTGCAATCGAACTAACGAGGCTGGGTTTGTCTCTGCCTCAAATTGGCGAAAGCGTGCGTCAAGCGAGTCAGGACATTCCTGCGGGCACCAGCGCTAAAAGCGAGGTCGCCAAAGAACTTCGCAGTGTTGAACAGCGCAGAGATGCGCAAGGCTTTAAAGCGCTCACCATTCTCTCGGCAAGAACGCGAGACCAGATACAGCTTAGCGATATCGCGCACGTAGAAAGGCGTGATAAAGACTCTCAGGTTGAAATTTTTTATCAAGATAGGCCTGCCGTTTTGCTGCGCGCCCTGCGTACGAAGTCGAGCGACACCTTGCTGGCCGCAGAAACTCTAAATACCTGGCTGAACGAGACCAAGGACACGCTGCCCCCCAGTATCCATTTAGATTCCTATAATGAAGCGTATGTGCTCATAGAGGATAGAATTAATTTATTGATCAAAAACGGGATAGGCGGCTTGATTCTTGTTGTCGCCATCCTGTACATATTCTTAAATGGCCGCGTCGCATTTTGGGTTGCTATTGGAATCCCTATTTCCTTCGCGGGCACGCTGGCCGTTATGTATTTGCTTGGCGGAAGTATCAACATGGTCAGCATGTTCGCATTGATAATGGCCCTCGGCATTATCGTGGATGATGCGATTGTTGTTGGTGAAGACGCCCTTACGCACTATACACAAGGCGAAGACCCCTTGCGGGCGGCTGAGGGCGGCGCTAGACGTATGTTTGTGCCTGTTCTGTCCTCATCTCTCACTACAATCTCGGCGTTTTTACCCTTAATGCTGATTAGCGGCATTATTGGCAACATATTGTTTGCCATACCTCTGGTGATTATTTGCGTTATTTTATCATCCGTTGTCGAGTGTTTTTTAATCCTACCTGGGCATTTGAACCACTCGTTCAAAAAGTCGTACAGCGCCGCCAAAGAAAGCGCATTAAGACAAAAAATCGATAATGCCTTCAATACCTTTAGAGACGGTCCGTTTCGACGCCTTTCCGAAAAAGCCATCGCCAATAGAGGCGTCACCCTCACCCTTGCGCTAGCCGTGTTCATTCTGTCTATTGGCTTGATTAACTCGGGACGCGTGCAGTTTGAGTTTTTCCCACAGCCAGAAAGTCATGTCCTTTTAGGAAACGTGAAATTTGCTTCCGGCACGCCTCCTGAAAACGTTCGCCAGTTTGCTCAGGAAATGGAGAACGCATTATGGAAAGCAAATGACACACTCAAGACCGATGAAGACTTGGTTGTTCACGCTGTGCTGCGAGTTAATCAAGCGACGTTTAATGGCGGCCAAAATTATAACCAAGGAGAGCAATACGCCTCTTTGCACGTAGAATTGTTAACACCTGACGCTCGAGACGTGCGCAATCCAGAGTTCATTCAAACTTGGCGCGACCTATTGCCACTTCCTGACGGCGTTGAACAACTTAGTATCACCAGTCCGAGGGGCGGCCCCCCAGGCAAAGATATCGATATTTTCTTAACTGGACAAAAGTCCGAAGTGTTAAAAGAAGCCGGCGGGGTGCTTATCGAAAAGCTTAAAGGCTATGCGGGCGTTACAGACATTCAAGACGATATCCCGTTCGGAAAAAGTCAGTTTTTATACACACTTACACCCTTAGGCGAGTCTTTAGGCTTAAGCGTGAGCGATGTTGGGTCGCAACTAAGAGCTGGGTTTGACGGAAAATTAGTGCAAGTTTTTTATGATGAAAACGAAGAGGTCGAAGTGCGCATCATTCTCCCCGACTCGGAACGAAACGTCTCGCGCACATTGGACAGCTTTCCTATTTTCACGAGTCAGGGCCAACCGGTGCGACTAGACAATGTCGTTCACCTAGAAGACCGCAAAGGCTTAGAGTTAGTCCGCCACACAGACGGCAAACTAGGACTACATGTTACGGCAGGCGTCAATCCAGCTGAAAATAACGCTAATGTTGTGTTAGATGCGATTAGCGAGGAATTTCTCCCTAACCTAGCTAAGGAGTTTGGCTTACATTACGAACTAAAAGGGCGAGCCGAAGAACAGGCAACAACCGGAAAGGAAATGGCCTTAGGTGCGCTGATCGGACTAAGTCTAATTTATATCATTCTTTCATGGGTATTTAGCTCGTACACCTGGCCACTTGCGGTAATTCTTGCGATCCCTCTAGGTATCTCTGGCGCAATTCTCGGTCACTGGGTGCTGGGTTTAAATCTAACGATGCTGTCTTGGTTCGGCTTTTTCGGACTGTCGGGCATTGTGATCAACGACGCCATCATTCTGATCACCTTTTACCAAGAACTGCGCCAACAAGGACAAGGCATAAGAGAAGCGACCGTCAATGCTAGTTGCGCGCGACTTAGGGCCGTTATGCTGACCTCACTTACAACCGTTGCAGGCTTGTTACCACTCTTATTCGAGACTTCACTGCAAGCGCAATTTTTGATTCCGATGGCCGTGAGTATTTCATTTGGTTTGAGTTATGCCACAGTGCTGATACTGTTCGTGATACCTGCCTTGGTGAGCAAGATAGAAGAATGGCGTCACCGCCACGACAAATTAGAGTTAGAAAACGATTCGAGGGCCATACCATCAAATGACGGAAACGGCTCCCCTACTATTGCTGAAAGCGCCTCTTGAACCGAGGCGCCAAGTTAATCAGTCACTAAACGAGATGTGCCCAAAGGTCATACTCGTCCGCTTCTTCTATTTCGACCTTAACGATTTGACCCTGTTTCAGGTGCGTTGCACCGTCGATAAAGACTTGCCCGTCTATTTCAGGTGCATCGCCTTGCGTTCTGGCTACAGCGCCCTCTTCGGTGACTTCATCAACCAATACGAGCTGCTGCGTGCCGACCTTGCGTTGCAAACGTTCTGCACTAATCGCTGCGGCCTTTTCCATGAAGCGCGCCTGACGCTCTAACTTAACCTCTTCAGGCACATGGTCAGGCAATTCGTTAGCGGGCGCACCCTCTACCGGTGAGTAGGTAAAGCAACCCACGCGATCTAGCTGCGCAACATCCAAGAAGTCGAGCAACTCTTGAAAGTCCTCTTCAGTTTCGCCGGGGAAGCCAACAATGAAGGTGCTGCGAATCGTCAAGTCAGGGCAGATTTCTCTCCACGCCTGAATTCGATCTAAGACCTTTGCGCTATGCGCTGGACGTTTCATCGCTTTGAGCACTTTCTTGCTCGCATGCTGAAACGGAATATCTAGATAAGGCAAGATTTTACCTTCAGCCATCAAAGGAATCAGCTTATCGACGTGGGGATAAGGATACACATAGTGCATCCGCACCCAAACACCCAACTCTCCCAAGGCAACCGCCAAATCTTGCATGCGTGTTTCTATCGCCGAACCAGCGTTAAAATCCAACTTATACTTAACGTCAACGCCGTAAGCACTG
Organism: Oleiphilaceae bacterium; assembly: GCA_034110885.1. Lineage (GTDB taxonomy): Bacteria > Pseudomonadota > Gammaproteobacteria > Pseudomonadales > Oleiphilaceae > PZPK01. Next base: position 9,505 of record JAWUYI010000122.1, on the reverse strand, counting down.
GTGTCTTGAGATATCACCAACAACTCTTTAACGCCACTGTCCTTAAGCGCCTTTGCTTCGATTAACACATCTGAAATAGGACGGCTAACTAAATCCCCACGCATGTGCGGAATAATGCAAAACGCACAGCGGTGATTACAGCCTTCAGATATTTTCAAATACGCATAATGCTTCGGCGTCAATTTAATACCTTGTGCTGGCACCATATCACTGTAATGACTTGCGTCTTCGATCTTCTCTACTGATGGCGGCACATACTCATGCACCGCATCGACGACCGTTTTGTAATCGGCTGGGCCGCTAACGCTCAAAACGCTTGGGCTTTGTTCCAGAATACGTTTAGCATCAGCACCCTTACCCATACAGCCTGTAACGATAACCTTACCGTTCTCACTCATCGCTTCGCTAATGGCATCGAGAGATTCCTGCTTAGCCGAGTCAATAAAACCACAGGTATTAACGACCACGACATCGGCATCGCCATAGCTCGGCACGACATCATATCCGTCTAACCGTAATTGAGTCAGAATCCGTTCTGAGTCGACTAGCGCTTTTGGACACCCTAAACTCACAAACCCAACTCGACCATTCGATTGCTGCTGCATGTTTGCTTCATTTGGTGTTTTGTCTGTGGCCATTGTTACTCTCTGCTAGTTAAGTGCTATTGCGTAATTGGCGCAGTATATCTGATCAAAGTTTGCGATGCATGGACAACTTATCACCACCTCAGTACGGCACACCTGCCTCAGAGAAAGCGCATTTAGCTCGATCGAAAAAATCTCAAAAACGCCAAGCCAAAAATGTTTAAAAACAATGATTTACAACGCAAAGATAAACAATGTTACAAGCTTGCCCCGTTTTGAGGACTAGTGCTCATGCCTTTTACAATTCGTGCTCTCGTGTGACATATACGCATCACTTCGTTACATAAACCTTGTGGTTAATCTTTCAAACTTATCTAGAGTCAGAATTAAGGTAACGTTTTTGCTTAACAAACTTTCCGTCAACCCTTACAAACAAAGGTGATCAGGCAAGCAAGCAAAGTTAAGCACAATAAAAAACGAAAACCGAAAATAAACAAAACAGTGATATTTTAATTACGTTATTTTATGAGAAACGCAATCATGAGCAAAAGTTTGATTTACCATACACTGATCAACACCCATGGTGAGGTCTTGATCAATACGAGCGACAAAGTAGTTGTGTCCACTCGAATGGAAGGTCTAGCTCGCAACGGACTAATGTTGCACTGTGATAGCAAGACTCTGGACAACCTATTTCCACGCACCTCTTCTATATCGCCAAAACAGTCTCAAACCTTAGACATCTCTTTTGGTCTGGCTGAAGTAGGTAAAATAGAAGCTCAGTGTGAAGTCATTAGTGTACGCCGCTTAGCGAAAGACACATTTGAGCTAGACTTAAGGTTCAGCGAAGTCAATGATCGAGCGATTCATGTTGTCGACCACTACGTTGAAAGAAAGCTTAGACAGCAAGTTGCTGCTCCCTCTTTAGTGAACCGTGACCTTGATCGTAAGGTTGCTTAGAGGCGATCTAAATATCATCGGGAACCGAGAAAGAACTAGAAAGAACTAGAAAGAAAAAGGCTGCACTAGGCAGCCTTTTAGAGATTTATAGAGTAGGACGGCAAAAAATCTAAGCGTCCTCGCGCAACACAGGAACTTCCTGTTCTTGTTTCTTAGTTAAAGCCAAAACAAGCTCTGCCTCTGGGCGCGATATACCGCAGGCATTCATTAGCTCGTCAACATTAGCCCCCATTCCAACTAGGCGGGCAGCCTCAGAGTAACTGACCGTCGTCGGGTCATTTTTTTGAATTTCTGTTACCTTGCCATTAAGACGTTCCGAATCTTTTTCTAAAACCTGCAACTTGCGACCAATGCCCATCGATGCATTGCTTAAACCTTGCAACTCAGTACTCAAATCATTGATATGACTCTCAAGTTCGTTGATCATCGCACGCGAACGTCGATCGTTAAGCAACAAAGCACAACAACACAGCAAACTTGCAGCGACAGCTGCGATTGATAGCATTGATGGCGAAACAAACTCGAGTAGGAACATAATCTCTTACCTAATAAAACACCTAATTCCAGTACCTTCTATTCAGTACCTTGTCTTCAGCAGCTAGTATCATCGGCGAACCTACTACAGTCACTAAACTCTAGCACGAACGCTCCTAACACCTAATAGCTACGATTTACTAATACAAGCCAGCTCGAGCGAAATCGGGCAACGCTTAGACCGTCGCCATGTCCGCCCATTCTTCTTCAGAAAGCATCTTCTCAAATTCAACAAGAATAATTAACTCGCCATTCTTATTGCAGACACCCTGAATAAAGCGCGCGCTCTCTTCGTTACCAACATTCGGAGCCGTTTCTATTTCTGACTGCTTGAGATACACCACTTCCGCGACAGAATCTACCAGCACGCCAATCACTTGCCCTTCTAACTCAAGAACAACGATTCGAGTTTGGTCAGAGATTTCAGACTCTATCAAACCAAAACGCTTGCGGGTGTCGATAACCGTTACAACATTGCCTCGAAGATTAATAATCCCAAGCACATAATCGGGAGCGCCCGGAACTGGAGCAATTTCGGTATACCTTAAAACCTCTTGAATCTGCATCACGTTGATGCCGTAAGTTTCATCATCTAAGCGAAAGGTGACGTATTGTAAGATTTGATCTTCAGCAGTATCGCTACTGTGACCGGTATTCGATGACATCTCAGACCTCAATTTTAAGAGATAAATAAGTAAGTATGCTTCCCCTGACGACGAGAACTAAAGCCTCCACTACGGCGTCAAAAAACTAGCACATATAACTGTTAATATAGTTCATCGCACAATCTATGCCACTAATGTTGCAAAAGTATTTATTAAAGTTGGTTGCGGTAACCGAGGTTCGTAGGACATAGAAAGGCTGACCAATCGAAATGTGGCTATTCGTGCATCGCATCGATGTCGAGCAAATGAGCCATACTATCTACATCCAGTAATGCGCACATGCGACTTATCACTGTGCCCGCTAGCCATGGTCGTTTGCTTGTCGCTGTGCGCCATTTAACCTCAGACTTCAATAAACTAACCGACTGATTGACCTCGTTGCAGGCAAGCGCCCAGTTACTATCGCCTAAACGGATAATAAATCGGTAACCCTCACGATCATCTTGGCTGTAACGCGACGGCATGACCCATCGGGCAGTATCTACCACATTCAAGTTGCTATCGTTTACGTGGTACATACCCATAAACCAATCAGCTCGCCCAAATATTGGGGTGAAGTCAGACTCTATTTTATGAATTGACCCTAATGAGATAAGAGGCACTGCTAGCTGCAACCCTTTTACCTCAAACAATAGAACATCGAAGACGTCTCGGTTTCGAAACGAAACTCGTTCAGGGCTCGTTGGAGGTGCTACCGGCGGTTCTGCTACAGATGGCGCGGCGATAGTTGCTGCGGTCTCCTCTGCAACTTCTTGCTTAGCCCTTGGGGTAACGTGATTAGAAGGTGCGGCCTCGTTAACGTTTGCTTTCAACCCTTCTGAGACAGCTTTGGTTTCGATCAGCGGCGCAAGAATGGCCTCTCTCGGTTCTATTACCTTCGGCGAAGGCTGCTCATCAGTTGGCGAGGGCTCTATCGGTTTAGCATTTTCTACTTTGGTTTCAGGGTGCACGCTCTTTAATTTTGGAAGGAGCGCAGGAATCACGGCTTGATTTGTGCGCTCCGGTGCGGGCTTAAACTCTTTAATTGCTGGTCTCGCTTTAAATGCGCGACGCGCCGGCTTTTCGGCTTTTTCTGCAAGACCCGGCCGAGGTAATTGCGAGCTTGTAGCTCTAACTGCGGGAGTATCTGTTTCTAGCTCTGGCTCCCTTTCCAGCTCTGCGTCCAAAGCTATTACGGGTTCAGGACGGCTGGCGAGTTCCCCAGAAGATTCTTCTATCGGCTTATTAACGGGCGCAAAGAACTCGCCCAAATAATTCTCTATCAAGGCATCTGCTTTCGACTTTTTGTTAGACACGTTACTGTCTTTGTCCTGCGCCACTTTTAACTGCCTTAATCAATAGGTCTTGTTGCATTGTCATTAAGTTCAGCCGCTGTACCATCGTATCCGAAACCTGAAGGATAAATTCTGCCAAGCGACTCGCTCGTGAAACCGACCTAAGTAATCGAATATTCAACAATAAGATCATTAGAGCTTGGCTCGGCGTTGGTTGACGGTCACCCGACAAAATCGCTTTTAAATCTATCGCCTTCTCGAGTTCCAAGCCGTTTCGAATCGAAGAAACTGGGGCGTATGTTTTATCCACCACCACCTGCTTAGCATCAAGATCACCATGTCCAAACATAGAATCTAGATAATCCAAAATCAGGTCATCTTGCGCACATTGATCAACCCCAATCCGGGAAGAATCTTCAGCTTTACGCGTCATAAGCTCTCCTCTACCTTAAGCGCTTGAAGATAATGAATTAGAGACTGTTTGGCGTTCGTTCTTTTAAGGTTTCTAGAAGCTTTCGGTAAGCCCGCACACCGTGCGTGTTTGAGTCAAATTTAGACGGCACAAGACCACCCATACTAGCGTCTCTAAATTTCGTATCGACTGGAATTGCATAGCGCCATACAGCATCTCCCCACGTCGATTTGATCGTGCGCAAACTTTGGGTCGAGGCCTGCGTTCGACGATCAAACATCGTCGGGAGAATCATATGCTGAAGATTACTTTTCTGGGAGCGAATAACCATGCTCAAAGTATGCATCATTCGCTCTAGGCCTTTAATCGCTAGAAACTCTGTCTGCACGGGAACAATTAATTCCTGGCTAGCAGCCAAAGCATTAATCATTAGGACGCCAAGAGAAGGAGAATTGTCGATCAGCACGTAGTCGTATTGATCCCAAAGCATGGCTAAAGTCTTCGAAATAATTAAACCCATGCCATCAACACCAACCATGCGGCGCTCGAGCGTTGCAAGAGCCGTTGATGCGGGCAACAAGTCTAAGCCAGGGCAAGACGTTGCCGTTATAAGCTGTTCAGGAAGCCCGTCGGGTACTTTGCCTTGATGCATGAACAAATCAAATGCACTTTGTTCTATCGTGTCAGGGTCGAGTTTGAAGTAACTTGTAAGAGATCCATGCGGGTCTAAATCCATCAGGAGGACTCGTTTGCCCTCTTCTGCTAGCAAGCCACCTAACGATACGACCGTAGTCGTTTTGCCTACACCGCCTTTTTGATTTGCGATTGCCCAAATACGCACGATTTCTAGACTCCCAATTATTGTTTTGATGCCCAGCCAAACGGGTGCAAAAGCATAGCACCACGTTCGAAAAACTGAAACACTTGTTAGGCGGGCTGTTGCCGATAAACCGTCGCCATGATTCCATACTGGGTTAAAAGCACAAGCTATGCCAGATATTAGAAAGCGAAAGAAGAATATGAAAGAAATTCAGATAATTGCAAAGGATTATTAACGTACTACTTAGGGTTTAGATAAGCGCCATATCGTAACAATAAAAAAACGATTGAAAAGCCATTGAGGTCTTCGTGCTGCTCTAGTCAAGCAAACTACCGCGAATATCAGAGGATTTGGAGATAAGCAAAACAACCCTACGGTTCTTGTTCCGACCATCAGGCGTATCATTGCGCACGAGAGGCTTGAACTCACCAAACCCTGCAGCAGCCATGCGCGACTCGTCTATGCCCTCAATCGAAAGCAAGCGCACGAAGGTAGCGGCTCTTGCAGCAGACAATTCCCAATTTGTAGGAAAAGCGTCGCTACGAATAGGCATATTGTCGGTATGCCCTTCAACTAAAATACCATTTTGCTTACTTCGAAGAATTCGGGCAATGTCTTGAATAACTGGGAAGGCCGTTTCCGCTGGAATTACGCCACCACTTTTGAAAACAACTCCGTCATTGAGCGATATTTCCACCCAGTCATCAAGCAAGCGAATATCGATATGATTCTCGTAGATTAGATCCTCGAAGCTATCTTCAAACTCACCGGCGATTTTTTCTAACTCTTCGTTCAATTCTTGCTTTTCTTTTTCAGTGATATCTTCTTTATGCTCCAGAAAAGGCTTGATCATAATATCGCCTTTCTCTCCATGCTCACTTCTCGGGCTTATTTCACCCACTTGAATGGGTTTAACCGTTTTTTGCCTAGTATTAAATACACCTTCGAGTGACTCAGACAGCACCTTGTACTTACCTTCATTGACAGAAGATATCGAATACATGACAACAAAGAAGGCGAACAGGAGCGTAATAAAATCGGCGTACGAGACCAACCACCGTTCAGAGCCAGACTCGGATTCTTCAGAAGATGAATTACGCCGCATAACGAATGAGCCTCGGTTCCTTAACTCGCTGGTTCAAGGTGCAAATAACCACGCAACTTTAATTCCAAAGCGCGCGGATTCTCACCTTCAGCAATCGAAATAAGGCCGTCGACAATCATTTCATGATACCGAAGTTTTCTACGCACAACATGCTTTAGCTTATTTGCGATGGGCAGTAAGCAAAGGTTGGCAAAAGCAACGCCATAAATTGTGGCTACAAACGCCGTAGCAATACCTGCACCTAATGAAGCGGGGTCAGCTAGGTTTGACATGACATGAATCAGCCCCATGACGGCGCCAATAATACCGATTGTGGGAGAATATCCCGCCATCGACTCAAAGACCTTCGCTGCGTCTAAATCGTTTTGCTCTCGCGCATACATATCCACTTCCAATACGCTTTTTATAACTTCAGGTTCAGAACCATCGACTAGCAACTGCAGGCCTTTCTTGCAAAAGTCTTCCTGCTCTTTAACAAGCAACGACTCAAGCCCAAGCAAGCCCTCTTTGCGAGCGCGCATACTCCAAGAAATGAGTTTCTCGACACCGTCATCTAAAGAAATATAAGGTGAAGCAAACACCCATTTAAGCAACTGAAAACTGTGCTTTAAATTGCCGTAGGGCGTCTGAATAAACACTGCCGCCGTAGTACCGCCGATAACGATCATTGCTGCAGGCCCGTTTAGAAGCGCCTCGACACTGCCTCCCTCCATAGCATTGCCACCAAAAATAGCCGCAATCGCAAGCAGAAGGCCAACAATACTCAAATAATCCATCAACACAACCTGTTTATTAATTGATCCGCGATTTCATCAATATGAAGGCTTTGATCGCTATACCCTGCTTTATCCACGGCCATAGGCATCCCATATACCACGCAACTATTCTCTGTTTGCGTCCATACGGTGGAACCGCCCGCCTTAAGCATGCGGCACCCCTCTTTGCCATCAGCACCCATCCCAGTCAACACGATACTAAGAATGCGGCCCGGAAACGCCTTCGACGCCGAGCCAAATGTCACATCGACGGATGGTTTGTAAGTCAAACGAGGGTCTGAATCAATCACACTCAAACTTGCTCTCCCGCCTCGCTTGCCAACCAACATTTGCATGCCGCCTGGAGCAAGATATGCGCAACCTGGACTTAATTGATCTCCCTCTTCCGCCTGCTTCACTGAAATCGAACTAAGACTATTAAGTCTTTCAGCAAAAGCAGGGGTAAATGTTGCCGGCATATGCTGTATAAGCAATATTGGTACCGGAAACGACGAAGGAAGTTTGGTAATGATTTTTTGCAAAGCAACGGGGCCGCCTGTCGAAGTGCCTATCAATAAAAGGTCGACCGGATGAGATAAGCTCGCACTCTTAGACCTAGCACTTGATCGTGCTGGCGCCGAAGTTTCAGCGCTTGACGCTTGACGAATAGCGGCGGGTTGCACAGTAGGCCGAGCAGCCGTTCGTGCAGCAGTCGTTTCTGGGGGTGATGCAAGAGGTTTTGTCGCGGCACCTTTCGCGGGGCTAGACGACACACTCGAACGTGAACTTTTTCTAGCAATGCTTAAAATCCGAGATTTTAGGACATCTTGCATCTTGGTTGCGTCACGCGATATGTCTTCAAAATTCTTCGGTAAGAAATCAACAGCACCTGCTTCTAAGGCATCAAGCGTAACGCGCGCACCTTCATAAGTAAGTGAGGAGAACATGAGGATAGGACAAGGGTTGTCCTTCATGATGAGCTTAATCGCAGTAATGCCGTCCATAACCGGCATTTCATAATCCATTGTAATGACATCGGGCTTAAGCTTTGCCGCCTGTTCAACGGCTTCTTTGCCGTTGCTAGCAGTTCCTACGACTTCAATCTCAGAAACGCTCGCTAGAATTTCACAAAGACGCTTACGAAAAAATGCCGAATCATCAACAATTAGTACAGATGCCGCCATAGTGCGATTCAATCTTTAAGTTTAGTAGAAACAATGCTGCTAAGCGTAACGTTGCAGCAAACTTGGAATGTCTAGGATCAAAGCAATACGACCGTCACCAGTGATGGTTGCACCAGCCATACCAGGAGTGCCATGCAACATGCCACCAAGAGGCTTAATGACAACTTCTTCCTGACCCACTAACTGATCGACTACAAAGCCAACGCGCTGCGTTCCTACAGAGACAATCACGACATGAGCAGACTCATGGTCGGTCACATAATTACCCTTGATCAGCCAGCGTTTGATATAAAATAAAGGATAAACTTTATCTCGAACAACCACACACTCTTGCCCGTCTACGACATTCGTTTTCTTCAAGTCTAAATGGAAGATCTCAACAACACTAACTAACGGGAAGGCAAACGCTTGCTCTTTTAGTTTGACCATAAGAGTTGGCATAATGGCTAAGGTGAGCGGTACTTTAATCGTTAAGCAAGAGCCCACGCCCAACTCAGAATCAATACTGACACTGCCGTTTAGCTGGGTGATTTTAGTTTTCACCACATCCATGCCAACACCACGACCCGACACATCAGAGATCTCTTCTTTTGTCGAAAAGCCTGGCGCAAAGATAAGGTTGTAGCATTCAACGTCTGTCAGTCGATCCGCTGCATCTTGGTCATACACGCCTTTTTCAACGGCCTTCTGACGAAGAACATTTGGATCCATGCCCGCACCATCATCTTTGATGGAAAGCAGAATGTGGTCACCCTCTTGTTCGGCCGAAAGTAGCACCTGACCCACTCGAGGCTTGCCTTTGCTTTCGCGCAAATCTGGCATTTCAATACCATGATCAACAGCGTTTCGAACTAAGTGAACCAAAGGGTCCGACAGCGCCTCAACGAGGTTTTTATCTAGATCAGTCTCTTCACCCTGCAATACAAGACTGATTTCTTTTTTAAGGTTCCGAGCCAAATCTCTTACAACACGAGGGAAACGGCCAAATACCTTCTTAATCGGTTGCATCCGTGTTTTCATGACCGCGGACTGCAAATCACCGGTTACGACGTCTAAGTTCGAAACCGCTTTTTGAAAGGATTCGTCTTCGCTATCGTCACCAAGGCGCTTTAACCTGTTTCGAACCAACACCAATTCGCCAACCATATTCATGATTTCGTCAAGGCGCTTGGTATCAACCCGCACAGTTGCTTCTGTTACAACAGCTTCATT
>JAWUYI010000121.1:0-8432 GCA_034110885.1 Oleiphilaceae bacterium | reverse complement strand
TTCGCTATCAGGTAACCGCCCCTCCTTCTGCTCAACCTGAAGGCGTGACTGTTCAACTCCGTCAACCGCCCGCTGAGAAGCAAGAACAGGAAGAGCTTGCACAAGAGCAGCAGCAAGAGCAGCAGCAAGAGGAGTCGCATGAGGAGATAGTCAAGCAAGACCCGCCCGAGCAGCATTTGCCTGCACACACCTCAGATAACTTCGCCAGTGACAACCAAGACGATGCGTCGAAAACTGAGGTTGTCGCGGGTGGTGGGAAAGCGTCCGAGCAGCCAATGCAAGAAGTGGCTAAGGGGGCGGAAGTTGCAGACGCAGAGCAAAACTTGGCTCAAACTCTTAGTGAAGAGTTAGATGTTGAAGAGGTAAAAGACCCTGAGTCGCAAAGCATAGTAACAACCAAGGGCACAAGTGATCTTAAGACTCTAGAAAAAGGTGAAGATACGTTTGTGTCAGGAGCCGATGCGCTTGCCGAATTGATACGCCAACAAGCAGGTGAGGATCAGGGCAGCGCAGAAACATTAGATGAGCAATTGTCGATACCAAAAGAGTTTCTTGATGGGTACGGTAACTTAGCCTTGCTTAGTGACAGCGAGTTGCGTGATGCGGATGTGCCTCAGCCTTTTAGTGAAAGCAAATCGAAAGAGTTGGAGCTTGCAAACAAATATCTTGCGAGAATGAACGATCAGGTTATGGAGTATTGGATCAATCCATACTCCGGTAATAAAATGTTCCGCGGCATAATCAAGGTTGAATTAGGGTTAGATGGATACCTGCGCAACGCATTTGTTTATCGTTCAAGTGGTCAGAAATTGTTAGATATCTCTGTGTTAGATGCCATTCGCTCTGTACCGCGATTTGAGGTTCCTGCTGACGAAGTCCTTACTGCAAGGTATTATACGAACCTAAGTTTCCATTATTCTTCAATTGAAGAAAAACCAGAATTAATGCCCTTCGACGAAGGTTACGCAAAGCTAGACTAAGGATTCTACTTGAAGCACTTAAGCTCCCAAATACTTGAACGAAATATCGAAGAATTTACCGAAGCAGAAAATCTTTTGATTTTGTGTCCCCCAGATACGGACGCCCCTCTTGTTTTTAAAGAAGCGGATGTCATCACCCTGGACTATCGGGTTTACCAGAGTATTGATGAAAGCAGCTGCCTTTCGTTGTCATTTGGCTTGGAAGGCTTAAGTGAACATAAGTACTCGCACGTCGTTATCTATATGCCAAAATCTAAACCTGAGCTTCAGGTGTTGCTTGATGTGGCTTGTTATTGCGTATCTGAATCTGGCAGTGTGTTTTTACTTGGCGAGAAAAAAGGTGGCGTAAGCAGCGGCGCAAAACTGCTCCAAAAGCGCGCTAGTGACGTATATAAAATTGATTCGGCGAAACACTGCCAATTGTGGCAAGCCGAGAAAGTGAGTCTAGCGGAGAGCTTCGAGATAGAAAGTTATTTCGATTTCTTCGACGTTACGATTGGCGAAGTTGAACTGAAGCTAGCGAGCTTGCCGGGCGTGTTTAGCGCAGGTCGTTTGGACGAAGGTACGGAGTTTTTGCTAAGCCAGAACTTAAAGCGCCTTAAAGGACGCACTTTGGACTTCGGGTGTGGGTGCGGCGTGATCGCTGCGTTTTTGAAAACGACGAATCCAGACTTAAACGTAGAGGCGATCGATGCGTCATGGCTTGCCTTGCAGTGCGCTGAAAAGACCTTTGCTCTAAACAATCTAAACGTCGAAATCTATGCGAGTAATGGATGGGCTGGCGTTGAAGGTCGTGTAAATGGCGTGGTATGTAACCCGCCGTTTCATCAAGGTGTGTCGACGGAATATGAGACAACAGAGGGTTTTATTCGCCAAGCGTACGATAAGCTCGCTCGCTATGCGCCCATGTATATCGTTGCGAACAATTTTCTTAGGTACCCTGCTGTGATTGAGGAACGCTTTGGCCAGTATAAGGTTTTTGCCAAGCAGAATAAGTTTAATATTTACTACTGTGAACGTTAAAGCGAGAGCCTAATATGTCGTATTTTTTGCGTAAAAAAATCGAAATGCCGAGCGATGAAAGCGCCATTAAAGGCAGAGACGAAGCCCTAGAGGTTAAGCCAGAACACTTCGTTAGCGGTGTCAGTTTTGTGCCTCCTTATCCTAGTGGTATGCAGGAAATCGTGCTTGCTCTAGGTTGCTTTTGGGGTGCAGAGCGTGCGTTTTGGTCTTTGCCTGGCGTGTACGCCACAGCTGTGGGCTATGCAGGCGGATTTACCAAGAATCCTACATACGATGAAATTTGTTCGGGCATGACGGGGCACACAGAGGTAGTTCGTGTTGTCTATGATCCTGTGCTAACTAACTTAGATGCTCTTTTGCAGAAGTTCTGGGAGAGCCATGACCCAACTCAGGGCATGCGACAAGGTAACGACACAGGTACGCAATATCGCTCAGCGATTTATTGTTCCGACGCAGAGTCATTGACGGTGGTCCAAAGCAGTGCGGCCGAATATCAAAAAGCCTTGAGCCAGGCAGGTTATGGCGATATTACAACAGAAATTGCGCCCCTAGCGGAATTCTTCTTCGCTGAAACCTATCATCAGCAATACTTGGCGAAAAATCCCAACGGTTACTGCGGGCTCGGGGGAACAGGGGTTACCTGTCCTGTCTAGGTCGTTCGTCATTTATTGCAGGCAAAAAAAAGCCCTTGGGGTACAAGGGCAAAGTCCACTCTAGCTTTGCAGCTAGCGATAACAAATCTGAACACAAAGTGTCAGTAGCTTTAACTCTATCGTTCTTTTTTAGAATAAGCATACTAAAGTCCCGCGTTATTAGCCCTTCTGCTAACCATGGTTTTTTACCCTCTTCTTTCTATGTGCACTAATTGAGGTCGTACCACCATTTTTAAGCTCGCCATTGGGTTCCATCTTGGTGCACATCGTCTTTTTCTAGCCCCGATTACTGCTTAAGTGATTGTTTTTTATATAATATAAAAGTTGGCCTGCCGATTGCTAAACCTCTGCTAGGAAACTTTGGATTAATTGATTCCTAGTAAATCAACAATAAATCTCGTAAGGGGAAGACGATCGATGAAAAACTTCAAAACTAAAGTCGCGACAATCGCAGCAGCTGTATCGTTATCAGTAGGTGCTTCAGTAACGTTAGCAGCCGACACTATTAAAGTAGGCGTTCTTCATTCGCTTTCAGGAACCATGGCAATCTCAGAAACAACTCTGAAGGACACCATGTTAATGCTGATCGAAGAGCAGAATAAGAAAGGTGGTTTGCTTGGTAAGCAGTTAGAAGCAGTAGTAGTTGACCCAGCATCAAACTGGCCGTTATTTGCAGAGAAAGCGCGTGAGCTTATTGAAAAAGAGAAAGTAGCTTCTGTTTTCGGTTGCTGGACTTCTGTATCACGCAAATCTGTATTGCCTGTATTCGAAGAGCTAAACAGTATTTTGTTTTACCCAGTTCAGTATGAAGGTGAAGAATCTTCTAAGAACGTTTTTTACACGGGAGCCGCGCCAAACACACAAGCCATTCCAGCTGTTGATTACTTAAAAGAGCAAGGTGTTGAGCGTTGGGTCTTGGCAGGTACAGATTACGTTTACCCACGTACTACGAATAAAATTCTAGAAGCGTATCTTAAGGACTCAGGCGTTGCAGCTGACGACATTATGATCAATTACACGCCATTTGGGCATTCTGATTGGCAGAGCATTGTGTCTGACATTAAAAAGTTCGGCGCGTCAGGAAAGAAAACAGCTGTTGTATCAACGATTAACGGTGATGCGAACGTTCCGTTTTATAAAGAGTTAGGCAACCAAGGTATTTCGGCTGAAGACATCCCAGTTGTTGCGTTCTCGGTAGGTGAAGAAGAGTTAGCAGGCTTGGATACAGCGCCTCTTGTAGGCCATTTGGCTGCATGGAACTACTTCATGAGTGTTGAGTCTGAGCAGAACGAAGAGTTTATTGAAGCCTGGCACAAGTTTATTAAGGACGAAGACCGTGTAACGAACGACCCAATGGAAGCCACATATATCGGTTTCAACATGTGGGTTAAAGCGGTTGAAGCTGCCGGAACGACTGATCCAGCTGCAGTTCAAGAAGCGATTATCGGTGTTTCTGTACCGAACCTAACTGGCGGTTTATCTACAATGATGCCTAACCACCACATCACTAAACCGGTTCTGATTGGAGAAATCCAAGACGACGGTCAATTCCAAGTTGTATCTGAAACGAATGGCCTAGTGCAAGGTGACGCATGGTCAGATTTCTTGCCAGGCTCTAAAGACGTTATCTCTGATTGGAGAGCGCCATTGTCGTGCGGTAACTACAACGTAAAAACTGGAAAATGTTCAGGTCAAAACTTCGAATAAGTTAGAACGTTAGAAGAACTAAAAGGGGGAGAGATCCCCCTTTTACATATCAATAAAAAAATCGTTGACCCTAGACTAATAAAAAAATCAACGAAAATAATATTAAGCAACAAACAAAAAATTCCCTGTGGAAACCATATTAAAAGGAATGAGAATGGCTATTCTAAAAAGACGGTTAGGGCTTCTCCTATTTGTCTTCATGTCCCTGTTTGCCGCTCAAACTTACGCTGAAGAGACGCATGACGCATTTGACAAGGGTGTGGAGAGTCTACAAGCCGGTAAGCTAAAAAAAGTAGCATCTGGCGTATCTGCAATGATAGCGTCTGAAGATGAAAGAGCAGAGCCTTTATTAGCAGCACTATTAAATGGCGAGCTGTATTTACATAAAAAGCAGAAGAAACTGGTTTATCTAGTAAACAAAACAGACGAAGGCCTGGAAGTTAAAAGCATTAACGAAGGGTTTGATTCTGAGATAGTCGGTAAACGAGTGGTTAAGCGGGTACCAATTAACAATAATCTGCGCCGAGAGATCAAAGCCTACTTGGCAGCTAAGAACCTTAATCATGAAAAATCCTCGGTCCGAGAAAAGGCTGTCCAGTCTCTACTTCCTGAATTAGATGATATAAGTCTCGGCCTTATTAAGCAGCGCTTAACGCAAGAATCGAATCCAGACGTCATCTTCTTGCTTGAAACGGCGGTTTCATTGTCTGAGCTAGAGTCTGACGATCAATATACAAAGCTGAAGTCGATTGAAGTGTTGTCCAACAGTTTGGAGCCTGCAGTTCGTAATGGGCTCACAGCATTAGAGCAGAGCGACGATACGCTTGTGAAAACTGCGGCGACTAAAGCCTTAGCCAAGATTCAAGATAAAGCTGAGATGTATGGTTTTATCGAAAAGGTATTTTTCGGATTAAGCTTAGGTTCGGTGTTGGTGCTTGCAGCAATCGGATTGGCAATTACGTTTGGCGTGATGGGCTGTATTAATATGGCGCATGGCGAACTTATCATGATTGGTGCGTATACCACCTACGTGATTCAACTTCTTATGCCTAACTCAATCGGGATGTCTTTGTTAGTTGCGGTTCCCGCGGCGTTTTTGGTGTCGGGGATAGTGGGTATTGCAATTGAACGTGGCGTTATTCAGTTCTTGAAAGGGCGGCCGCTGGAAACTTTGTTGGCGACCTTCGGTGTCAGTCTTATTCTGCAGCAAGCAGTTCGCTCCATCTTCTCGCCACTTAACCGCAGCGTCGAAACGCCTGAATGGATGTCTGGATCGATTGAGTTCAACCCAATTCTATCTATAACCTTAAACCGTTTGTACATCATTATATTCTGTTTGGCCGTGGTTGCTTTGTTGTTTTTCGTTTTAAAGAAGACGGTGCTTGGCCTTCAGGTTCGAGCAGTGTCTCAAAATCGAGACATGGCGAGAGCAATGGGTGTTCGGTCTGAGTGGGTCGATGCACTAACCTTTGGTCTTGGTAGTGGAATAGCAGGCGTCGCGGGTGTAGCGCTTAGCCAGCTTACAAATGTTGGTCCCAATTTGGGGCAGTCTTACATTATTGATTCTTTCATGGTGGTTGTGTTTGGTGGCGTCGGGAACCTTTGGGGAACTTTGGTAGCCGGAATGTCACTAGGTGTTGCCAATAAGATGCTAGAGCCGGTTTCGGGGGCAGTGCTTGCGAAGATCATTATGCTCGTGTTCATCATTTTGTTTATACAAAAGAAACCCCGTGGCTTGTTTCCACAAAAAGGCCGAGCGGCGGAGGGTTGATCCATGAAAGAGAATTACACTATGCAACAAGATCAAGCTGTCTTTAATAGATCCACACAGATTTTTTTAATGGTGTTAGCTGCCGTTACTGCGCTCGTAGTGATCTGTAACCAGGTATTTGCACCCGATAGTGCGCTGCATATCCCGACCTATACCGTTACGCTTTTGGGCAAATACCTCACATTTGCGCTGCTAGCTGTCGCGATCGACCTTATTTGGGGATATCTCGGAATATTAAGTCTTGGACATGGCGCTTTCTTTGCGCTGGGCGGGTATGCCATGGGCATGTATCTCATGCGCCAGATTGGTGACCGAGGTGTGTACGGTGATCCGATTCTTCCTGATTTTATGGTGTTCTTAAACTGGAACGAACTTCCTTGGTTTTGGCTTGGGTTTGATCAGTTTTGGTTCGCCATGTTAATGGTTGTATTGGCACCAGGTCTCCTCGCTTATGTGTTCGGCTGGCTCGCATTCCGCTCGAGAGTGACTGGTGTGTATCTATCAATCATCACGCAAGCTTTAACCTTTGCGTTGATGTTAGCGTTCTATCGTAACGAAATGGGCTTCGGAGGCAACAATGGACTCACTGACTTCAAAGATCTGCTTGGGTTCGATTTGCAGTCTGACATAACGCGTATATCGCTGTTTGTCGCGTCAGCAATTGCACTAGCGTTTGGGTATATCGCGTGCCGGTTTATTGTTAGCTCGAAGCTAGGGCGTGTGTCGATGGCCATACGTGATGCGGAGTCACGGACTCGGTTTATCGGTTATCGCGTAGAAAACGTAAAGCTTTGGATTTGGACATTTTCAGCTGCCCTAGCGGGTATCGCCGGTGCTTTGTATGTACCCCAGGTCGGTATCATTAATCCAAACGAATTTTCACCTTTGAATTCAATCGAGATGGTTGTTTGGGTTGCCTTAGGTGGTCGCGCAACGCTTTATGGTGCTGTGATTGGGGCCATTATAGTTAATTATGCTAAGACCTACTTCACGGGTGTTTTGCCTGAAGTTTGGCTGTTTGCGCTGGGTGGTCTTTTCGTATTGACGACCATATTATTACCTAAGGGCGTGGCGGGATTGATGTCTAGAAAAGGAGCTACAGCATGAGCAATTTTGTAACAGACTACGTCGCGTCTGTGCGCGACAAAGACCATGTGTTTGAGTTCATGCAGCCGCATTACAGTCCTAAGCTCGATGTGCGAAAAGGCTGCATTTTATACCTTGAAGATATCAATGTGAGTTTTGACGGTTTCAAAGCAATCAATAACCTGAATCTGTACATCGATGAGGGTGAACTACGTTGTATTATCGGCCCAAATGGCGCCGGTAAGACCACGATGATGGATATTATTACGGGAAAGACTACGCCCGATTCCGGTAGCGCTTATTTTGGGCAGTCGATTAACTTACTAGAGATGTCAGAGCCTGAAATTGCCGAAGCGGGTATAGGCCGTAAGTTTCAAAAGCCCACTGTTTTTGAGGATCAAAGTGTATTTGCAAATCTTGAGCTCTCAATGGCCTGCAATAAGAGCGTGATAAGCACCTTGTTTGCGAAACTGTCGCCGTTGCAATTTTCGGAAATTGAAGAGACGCTTGAGCTGATCGGTTTAAAAGATCAGCGTTTCCTTAGAGCAGGAGCGCTTTCACACGGCCAGAAACAATGGCTCGAGATTGGTATGTTGATCATGCAAAAGCCAAGACTTTTGTTGGTTGATGAACCCGTCGCGGGCATGACTCATCAAGAAATGGATCGCACAGCTGAGCTTTTAATTTCTTTGGAAGGCAAGCATTCTGTTGTAGTGGTCGAACATGATATGGACTTTGTTCGCTCTATCGCACGCAAAGTGACGGTGCTGCATCAAGGTTCTGTTCTAGCAGAAGGCTCGATGGATCAGGTTCAGAATAATGCAAAAGTTAAAGAGGTGTATCTGGGTGAATAGTTACGTCATGAACGACTTCAGAACACAATATTCCAATCAAAAAACCTCTTTAGAAAGGCAGGTAATCTGACATGCTGAAAGTACAAAATTTGAATCAATTTTATGGCGAGAGCCATACTTTATGGGATCTTGAACTAGAAATTGAAAAAGGCAAATGTACGTGCCTGATGGGTCGAAACGGTGTTGGTAAAACCACGTTACTCTCATGCATCATGGGCCTCGTAAAGCCAAAGTCAGGCTAAATAATCTTCGAGGGGCAAGATCTACTAAAGTTGTCGGCAGAGCAGAGGGCGCCAGCAGGGATAGGATATGTTCCCCAAGGCCGGCAGATATTTCCATTGCTTACCGTTGAAGAGAA
>JAWUYI010000120.1:0-9011 GCA_034110885.1 Oleiphilaceae bacterium | reverse complement strand
CGCTCGTATTTGGCACCGTGCATAAGCAAAGTGTCGAAGCCTTCTTCGAAGCGTCAGAGCAACGCAAGACGCGTATGATCTGCGGTAAGGTAATGATGGCCCGCCCTGCGCCAGAGGTCCTAACTGACACGCCAGAAAGCTCATACCAAGACAGCAAAGAATTGATTGAAGCATGGCACGAAAATGGCCGCCAGCTATATGCCATTACGCCGCGTTTTGCGATCACGTCAACACACGAGCAGCTAGAAAAAGCTGGTCAGTTGATGCAAGAGCATCCGTCGGTGTATATGCAAACACACATCAGCGAGAATAAAGACGAAGTGGCATTTGTGCGCGAGCTATTTCCTGGAGCTGAAGACTACTTAGATGTTTACGACCAGTACGGATTGCTTGGAAAGCGTTCGGTGTTTGCGCACGGTATTCACCTCGAACCACGCGAGCATGCGCGTCTTAGGGAAACCGGAGCCAGCGTCAGCTTCTGTCCCACATCAAATTTATTCTTGGGCAGCGGTTTGCTAGACCTCGCAAAACTTGAACAAGAACACGTAGCATATTCTGTTGCAACAGACGTTGGCGGAGGCACTAGCTTTTCAATGCTACAAACCTTGAGTGAAGCCTACAAGATTTGCCAACTTCAGGGGCAAAAGCTCAGCCCACTGAAGAGCCTTTACATGGCAACGCTCGGCAACGCAAAGACCTTGCAGCTTGATGACAAGATTGGCTCGTTTGCTCAGGGTCGCGAAGCTGACTTTGCCGTACTCGACTTTAATTCAACACCTTTAATGAGCCTAAAGCAGTCGAAGTGTAAAACGCTCGACGAGAAGCTGTTCGCTATGATTATTCTGGGCGATGACCGCTCAGTTAAAGCCACCTACGTCGCGGGCGAATTAGCCCATGAAAAACAATAACGGAGAGATAAAGTGGAAGCGTATTTTCTTGAGTGGTTAAACCTTTTCTTTCGCTGGTTTCACGTTATCGCGGGCGTTGCGTGGATTGGCGCTTCGTTCTATTTCGTGTGGTTAGATAACAGTTTAGAAAACCCGCCCCAGTGGAAAAAAGACAAAGGCATCGGCGGTGATCTATGGGCGATTCATGGCGGCGGTTTCTACGAAGTCGCCAAGTACAAACTTGGGCCTGAGAAAATGCCTGAGAATTTGCATTGGTTCAAATGGGAAGCCTACACAACGTGGCTAACAGGCATGGTGATGCTGTGGATTGTCTACTATGTGGGCGCAGAGAGTTTTTTAATCGACAACAGCAAGCTTGAACTAAGCCAATGGGAAGCAATCGGTCTTGGTGTGGCGTATATCGCAGCAGGCTTCGCTGTGTATGAAGTTCTGGTCAAAACACCCCTACGCCACAATGGCGCTGCGTTCGGCCTTATACTTTTTTCTTTTATTACCTTTATGGCCTGGCTTGCAGACCAAGTATTCTCGGACCGCGGCGCCTATATTCATGTCGGAGCGGTCATCGGTACGATAATGGCTGGCAACGTATTTTTTGGGATCATGCCGGCTCAAAGAGCACTTGTTGATGCAGTGCAACGCGGCGAAGCGCCCGACCCTAAATACGGTGCATTCGCAAAACTTCGCGCGACGCACAATAACTATTTAACGCTACCGTTAATCTTTATCATGATTAGCAATCACTACCCTATGACCTATTCCCACGAATATGGTTGGGCAGTGTTGGCGGCCATAATTTTTATTACCGGCTTTGCACGCCATTTCTTCAACCTGCGTCACCGTGGTGAATTCAAACCTGTCATTTTGCTTATCGCCGCCTTGATGCTGGTAGCATTAGCCGGCGTAATGGCGTACACCAAAAAGGTGGTGGCGCCTTCTGAAAACCCCATCGCGACGTCAGATACAACTGCGATGAAAATCATAAAGGAACGCTGTGCTAGCTGCCATGCGTTGGCTC
This sequence comes from Oleiphilaceae bacterium, assembly GCA_034110885.1. Classification (GTDB taxonomy): domain Bacteria; phylum Pseudomonadota; class Gammaproteobacteria; order Pseudomonadales; family Oleiphilaceae; genus PZPK01. The sequence continues at coordinate 7,088 of JAWUYI010000120.1, read as the reverse complement.
CCTCTCAAGCGGGCTTTGCCTCTGCCCCAGCAGGCATAATGCTAGAGTCGTTGGAACAAGTTCAGACCTTGAAGACCAAACTTATTGAAGTCACACAGTCTGGTTATATGCCTTTAGGCAACATGACTCAAATGACAGACGAAGAACGCCAACAAGTCATCGACTGGCTAGCCGCTCAGTGATTCTGATTTATATCTGGTTTCACATCTGAGAGCGGAACTGAGCTCAGATCTGAGCTTCGATTTAGATCTAAGGCTAAAAGGATTGGAATAAGATTTTCGGCCTATGAGGCAAGTGCGAGGGGTGTCGAGGAAACGCCCCCTCTTTATCTATGTTTACATCGTTAATACGAACTAAAGTCGACTATCGGCAAACTTTCAAAACTAGGTCTGGCGAATAAATACCCTTGCATCAGTTCTACGCCCGCATCGCGCAACCACACAAACTCTCCCTCTGTTTCAATTCCTTCCGCTAAAGGGCATATGTTTAACTCACGAAGCATATTTAAGGTATGTTTTACAATAGACTGCCGCGCGCTATCTTGGTGAATATTTCGTATCAGCCCCATATCTAGTTTCGCTATATGCGTCTGAAAATCGGCCAATAAGTTAAGGCCAGCGTACCCTGCACCAAAATCGTCGATGGCAGTTTTGAAGCCAATAGATTTGTAGTATTCCACGACACGTTTAACGTGAGTACTATCTTCGATTTTCTCAACCTCAGTAAATTCAAACATAATTTTGTCTGCTGGAAAATCATACTCTCTCGCTGCTTTTAAGGTCGACTGAATACAGCGCTCGGGGATGTATACCGCGTTGGGCAAGAAATTGATGCTTAACATAGACTTTATGCCAAGCGAAGAAGCTAGGGCTATCGCCTTAACCCGACATAATTGGTCAAAAATATACCTATTGTCATCGCTTACTCTAGAAATGATCGAGTATGCAGGTTCATTGTTGAGACCACGAACAAGCGCTTCATAACCGAATATTTCTTTTGTATGAACATTCACGATCGGTTGAAAGGCCATCGTAAAATCAAAATCTAAGTCGCTCTCGTCTGCGCAACTTTTGCATACAAACTTTTCGAAATCTTTTAATTTCTCTGCCATTCAACTAACCATTTCCTTTATCTTAGGCAATCAAGATTAGTCGCTGCAAATCACAAGCGCAAAGTTTATGCATGCAAAGGTAAAGGCCGTTTTTTTCAGGCAATAAAAAAGCGCCTTTCGGCGCTTTTAAATCTATCGAAAGCGATTACGCTTTACGACGACGAGTCAAACCTAGACCAGCTAGACCAAGACCCAATAGAGCAAGTGAACCTGGCTCTGGAACGTTTATAGCAAGTGCATCAACGTAGAACTGGTGATGCTCACCTTGTCCAGGAGTTAGTCTTAAGCTGAACGCGCTTGCGTAAAACTTATCTGTTGTGCTGAGAAGTGACCAATTAGCACCGCCATCCAAGCTCACATCGATATCATGACTTGAGTCGTGCCCAGTATGATTTGCCGCCCGGAATATTGAATCAGCTAGGCTAACATTGACATTTTTTTCAACGCCATTCTCAGAAAACGAAAAGTTCAATATTTCGTTAAAAGTAACATTGTCATCTGAAGGAACTACACACTGATCTTTGTCAGTCACTGCAGAACAAACACCTAAACCAGCGTTCCCACCATCTAGGTATGCATACTCAGCATTCCCATTATCATCGGTAGCAGAGGCAGTCAAAGTGATGCCATCTTTAGTCCAGCTAAACGTTGAGAAGCCTGCTTCGCCAGTTACAGTAGTAACCTCACTACCTAGAGCATCATCGCCACGTAGACCAGAAAACGTACCGAGATCTAGATTACCGGTGTCAACCAAATCCTGGAAATTATAAATGGTTGCACTTGCTGAAGCAGAAAACGCTAATGCGCCCGCTACCACTGCACTACTAATTAATTTTTTCATCGCCATTACTCCTGCCTGTAATCCCTTTCTGGTGTGCTAGTTAGCACCGTTAAGAGTACGTCTAGCACCTATTTGTTTTTGTCAGCATATTGTGATAATCCAAGCCCACTCAACACCTTTCAAAATGATAGAACATTACATTCTGTTACACAACGGCATTTTAATTACATTTGCTTACAATAGAGATCTGTTTATTCCAATTCTCGACTGAGTCACAAAAGCCACGTATTACGAACATAGCGTTCAACCTGCCAGACTAAAAGCAATTTCAAGCCCAGACTAACTTTAAACTTTATTTTTCAGCTACTTAAAATAATATCCGCAAGCAAGAAAAGAGCAAAGTGTAAAATATTTCGACACCTATTCACACACCCTTACTTATACCGAATTCGGGGGATGCTTTTCATGCCAGTGTCTCGCAATATCAACACGACGCGTCACCCAAACATCTTCATGCGACTGGACATAATCTAAGAACCTCGCTAATGCTGCAGCTCGGCCAGGGCGACCAACAAGCCGGCAGTGCAATCCAATACTTAGCATCTTGGGTGCGGTTTCACCCTCTGCGTACAACACATCAAAGCTGTCTTTTAAATAAGAAAAAAACTGGTCCCCACTATTAAAGCCTTGGTTCGTTGCAAAGCGCATGTCATTGCTGTCTAAAGTATAAGGCACAATCAAGTAGGGTTTCTCATAGTCATAAACCCAGTAAGGCAAATCGTCTGCATACGAGTCAGCATCGTAAAGAAACCCTCCTGCCTCGTAGACTAGGTCGCGGGTATTTGGGCTCGTTCGCCCCGTATACCAACCCAATGGCCGCTCCCCTGTTACTTTCTCATGCAGAGCAATCGCATCCTGAATTTGTTTTCGCTCTTCTTCTTCGTCTACATACTGATAGTTGATCCATTTATAGGCATGAGACGCGATCTCCCAATCAGCCTCCTTCATGGCCTCTACTGCATCTGGGTTTTTTTCGAGCGCTGTTGCCACGCCATAGACTGTGAGCGGCATATTTCGCTCAGTAAACATACGGTGCAAACGCCAGAAACCTGCTCGACTGCCATATTCATAAATCGATTCCATGCTCATATGCCGCACGCCTTCCATTGCCGGCGCCCCAATAATCTCGGACAAAAAAGCCTCAGACGCAGGGTCGCCGTGAAGAATACAGTTTTCGCCACCCTCTTCGTAATTGATGACAAACTGAACGGCTATGCGCTCGCCGTTGGGCCACACATTTGACGGTGTATTGCGGCCGTAGCCAATTAAATCTCTTGGGTAACTCATCGCGGCATCCTCAAATAAGAGCAACATAGCACATAAAAATAGACCATTCGGTCAACTAAATAGAGTTTATCACCTATAAACCAATTTAAAACCCTTGTCGTACAAGTTCTAACAAAACACAGAGATTAGCTTATGAAATATCTTAACGCCCTCTTTCTGCTCAGCCTGATGACACTCTCAAGTACGGTACAGGCACAATGTGCACCGTGGCTAGACCACGAGATCAAACAACTACATAGCAAGAATCAAATTGACCTCTGCACTGCTAGCGGCGACTCAACCTTACTTATTGTGAACACGGCGAGTCACTGCGGCTTTACGCCGCAATTTAGAGAGCTAGAAGCACTGCACCAAAAATACAGAGATAAAGGCCTAGTGGTGATTGGTTTTCCCTCGAACAGTTTTTATCAAGAATCTAGCTCTGAAGAGAAAACGGCAGAGGTGTGCTACGTCAACTTTGGGGTGAGCTTTCTGATGACGGAGCATGTTGCAGTGAAAGGTTCAGACTCTCATGAGATTTTTAAAACGATTGCGTCAGAGGTTGGCGCACCCAACTGGAATTTCAACAAAGTATTAGTGTCGCGAGATGGGCGTGTACTCAAACGCTTCCCAAGTAGCGTCAGCCCGTCTGGGAACGAGCTGACGAGTGCGATCGAAGCAGAACTTAACAACAAGTCATAAGGCGAAAGAGATGGAACCATCGAGCAATGCAATTATCGCTATTACCAACTTAAGGCTTCGCACTTTTATTGGTTTCAATCCTGAAGAGCAAGAGAAGCAACAAGACATTGTGATCAACGCAGAAGTGCACTACCCAGCGAATAAGCTATGTTTAAGCGACAAGATTGAGAATGCATTGAACTACAAGCATATTACGAAAAAGGTAATTCAGCATGTTGAGGAGGGACGCTTCTTACTCTTGGAAAAATTGGTGCACGATGTACTGCAAATATGCGTTGAGCACGAATGGGTCAAGTACGCGCGCGTGAAAATTGACAAGCCGCACGCCTTACGGTTTGCTGACTCTGTTTCTTTAACACTAGAGCATCATGCTTAATAATCGCTAAGAGCTAACAATCGACACAAAATAAGGTTCAAGATATGGAAGCCATCAAAACAAATGTTACTGAGAAAATAAGTCAAGAAGCGGCCTTGGTGCGCAGCGCTTTGCTAGAAAGAGGCCTTGAGACACCACTGATCCCAAACCCACTCACAGCGGAGCAGAAATACGAGCGCCTGACTGGACTATTTACTGACGTTATCGAGACTTTAGGCTTAGACTTAAACGACGATAGCCTAGCGGAAACGCCGCACCGAATAGCTAAAATGTATGTGCGCGAGATTTTTTCAGGCCTAGATTACAGCGCCTTTCCTAAAATTACAGCTATCGACAACAAAATGTCCGTCGATGAAATGGTAAAAGTTTCACGCATTTCGGTTACAAGTACCTGCGAACACCACTTTGTAACAATCGACGGTGTAGCGAGTGTCGCCTATATTCCAAAGCAGAAAATCATAGGCCTATCTAAAATTAACCGCATCGTGCGTTTCTTTGCCCAGCGCCCTCAAGTTCAAGAGCGCCTAACGCAGCAAATTCTTGTTGCCCTACAGACTCTTTTAGAAACCGATGATGTTGCCGTGTCGATCAAAGCGACTCACTACTGCGTAAAGTCTCGAGGCATTATGGATGCAAACTCTGTGACCTCAACAACAGCCTTAGGCGGTGCATTCAAAACGAATACGGACACACGCAAAGAGTTCTTGCTCGCCTGAATTCTCGCTTACCGCTTAGATTGCTTATGCATTAAAAGGAACAACAAGTAAAACATCATGGCTGATTTACCAAGAGAGCCCGCGAATATCAAAGCAGAGTCTATTCTGATTACCGGCGTATCAAGACGCCTGGGTCTTGCCTTGGCCGAACACTTTCTTTCAAAGGGGTTCAAGGTAATCGGAACCTATCGTACAGAGCGCAGCGAACTATTTGCTCTGTTCGACCAAGGTGCAACACTCTATCAAGTCGATTTCAATGACAGGAAGGGGCTGGACAATTTCATAGAAAAGCTTAAAGAGAATCATACTCACTTGCGAGCAATCATCCACAACAGCTCAGACTGGATACCTGAATCTAGCGCCCTCAACTGCGGCGACATCTTCGACCAAATGATGACCGTGCATGCCAAGGCGCCATACCTCATTAACCACGCGATGCAAGAGCCGTTAACTAACAACGGCAAGGGCGACATCATTCATATTAGTGACTACGTCGCAGCCAAAGGCAGCAAAAAGCATATTGCGTACGCCGCGAGCAAAGCCGCGCTAGAAAACTTAAGCCTCTCTTTTGCAGCCGCGTTTGCGCCGAGCATCAAAGTGAACACTATTGCACCGGCGCTGCTAAAGTTTAATGAGGGTGACGATGAAGCGTATCGGGCAAAAGCTTTATCCAAGGCGCTTTTACCGATAGAAGGGAGCTTTGAAGAAGCCATTGCTACGGTAGAATACATTATGAATAGCCGCTACATTACCGGCCGCACACTTAATCTTGATGGCGGTCGTCACCTTAAGTAGCCATCGTCGTTAAGCCTACTCCGGCTGCCCATCTGTTAGACGCGCAGCATCAAGCTCATAAGCACCATCTTCGTTGTGCACTTCAGTTCCATTTAAAGGCGGATTGAAGACACACGCCATGTGCATATCTTCAAATGCTCTAAGCTGATGCTTGTCATGTTGATTAAGCGCATACATCTTACCCGGCGTAATTTCATGCACTTCTCCGCTCGTTAAATCGTCAATCTCACCAGAGCCGGAAATGCAATACACGGACTCCAAATGATTTTGATAGTGCATGTAAAAGTTTGCACCGGCATTAATCTTAGTAATATGAAAAGAAAAGCCCATTTTGTCCTCTTCTAGCAACAAGCGCGTGCTTTCCCAGTTCCCGTCAGGCGACACAATTTTGCGCCCCTGCTTTTCTGCTTCAAAAAGATCTCTAACGATCATATTTCCTCCTTCATATTCACGATAACGAATTAGCAAGTAGTCTTACAGTATCCGCTAAGGCTTTCAGCCAGCAACTAACTTGCTTTCTGAATGTCATCGAAATAACACGCATTACCAGGAATTTCATTATCTTGGGCGCAAACAAAGGCAACCGCTCGCTCAACAATATTGAGGCCTTTCTGTAGGTTTTCATCCGAAATAATAAGCGGACAAAGTATCTTCACCACCTGATCATCAGCACCGCTAGTTTCAATAATTAAACCCTTCTTAAACGCTTCTTTCGTAATCTGGCTGGCAATATCGCCATTCACGCAACACAGCCCTTGGAACATACCTCGACCACTTACTGAGAAATTTCCGTCACCATATTTTGACGCCATTTCTTGCAAGCGTGTCGCAATAAACTGCCCCTTCTCTTTAACTGTCTGGGAGAAGCTATCGTCTTTCCAATATGTCTCAATCATCGCTTTTGCGGTTACGAAGGCATGATTATTACCTCTAAACGTGCCGTTATGTTCCCCTGGCTTCCATTGGTCCAACTCTGGGCGCATGAGTACAATGGCGAAAGGTAAACCATAGCCACTCAAAGACTTTGAAAGCGTGATAATATCGGGCTCTATGCCCGCCTCTTCAAAGCTGAAGAAACTACCGGTACGACCACACCCAGCCTGAATATCGTCAACAATAAGCAAGACATCATGTTTGCGACATACTTTTTGCAGGTTTCTCAACCATTCAGCGCTCGCGACATTAATACCGCCCTCTCCCTGCACAGTCTCTACAATAACCGCAGCAGGCTTATCGACACCGCTAGAGCTATCAGAAAGCACTTTATCGAAGTAGTACGTT
>JAWUYI010000119.1:0-8066 GCA_034110885.1 Oleiphilaceae bacterium | reverse complement strand
CAGATTTTGCTCTTCACAATCCGGCAGGTAGCGCAGCAATGTTTGAATTAAAGTGCTTTCGTCAATCGGCTTGGTAATCAAGCTCTGAAAGCCTTGGTGGATAAACTCCTCTTTTTCCTTAGGTAACGCATAGGCGGTAAGCGCAATGATGTTGCCATGCGTGGTGTAGGAATCTAGTTTGCGTATTTCTTTCATGCAGGCGACACCATCCATTTCAGGCATTTGGATATCCATGAGTATCAGTGGATAGTGTTTGTGCCGACACTTCTCAAGTGCTTCAACGCCGTCATTGGCGAGTTCAATAGTTAGCCCGAGGTTTTCAATCAGCGACTTGATGAGTGATAGGTTAATGTCGTTGTCGTCGGTCGCTAGAATGGTATGTGGAGATTGAAGTCTCTTGTATGGTCCGATCGTAAGTGTTTTATTGGGTGAACTATCTGGGTTTGAAAGGTCTGAAAACGCATGCGCAATCGACGCCAATGTCGCGGGCTTAACGAGGTGTGCACTCGCCTCATTAATAACGCTACTGCCATAACGATCTAGGGTCGGGGTCATAATAACCACACGCCAGCCTAGTTCGCGAATACGCTTCACCATCGGAACATAATCGGTTTGAGAGACCTGTTGCTCGTCTAGACAGATCACTGCCACGCTCAATGCGGTGTCAGCATTGGGCTGTTTATACGCCTCTATTTGCCACGAAAGTTGCTCTATGCTGTCAAAGAATTTAAAGCGCGCAGAGCATGTATCTAGAATATGCGTTAATGCAGTTTGAGCTGTTTGGTTTGGTTCAAATACGAATACTTGCAGAGCTTTTTCTGAGAGAGGAATTGGTGCATTAATCGCTGAAGTGCAAGGCAAAAGAGGTACGGTAAACCAGAAGCAAGAGCCTTGTCTAAAGTCGCTTTCAAACTTGATCTCACCTTTCATTTTTTCGACCAAAGCCTTGCAAATGCTAAGCCCCAATCCCGTGCCGCCAAACTGCCTGGCAGTAGATGCATCCGCCTGAGAGAAGGCCTTAAAAATGCTTAGTTGCTCATGCCTAGTGAGACCAACGCCGGTGTCCGTGACAGAAATCTTCAAGTTGTCAGCTTTTAAACCAAGAGTGTCATCAAGCATGACTCGAATGACCACTTCGCCCTCGTCGGTAAACTTGATCGCATTATTGGCTAAATTAGTAATCACTTGTTTAATCCGAAGCGAGTCACCCTTCACGTAAGTCGGCACATCGCTATAGTAAAGTGCAACCAGCTCCAAGTGCTTGTGGTGGGCGGTGGGCGCGAGCATGGTGACAACGTCATCGACAAGCTCTCGCAAATTGATATCGTCTTCCTCAAGGTCTAGTTGCCCTGCTTCTATTTTTGAGAAGTCGAGAATGTCGTTAATAATGGTCAAAAGGATTTCTGATGACTTTTTGATGGCGCTTAAGTAATCGCGCTGGCCGCTGTTGAGGGGCGTGCGCTGCAAGAGCTTGCTAAAGCCTACAATGCCATTTAAAGGTGTTCTGATTTCATGGCTCATGTTGGCTAAGAAGTCTGACTTAGCTCGATTCGCGTTAATGGCTTCCTTTCGAGCAATATCTAGCTCAACGTTTTGTATTTCGATGGTTTCGAGGGTTTCTTTTAAGTCATCCGTTGTTTGTTCAATTTCTTCGCGCATATCCGATCGGTAATAGCTCAATTTATGCGACAAGGAATTCAAATGATCTTCGAGCTCTTTCAGTTCAGCGTAGGACGTCATTTCAAGTTCAATATTGATCGCACCTTGGCTGATCTCCTTCAAAGCCTCATTGACGGCAAAAATCAGAGATTCGATGCGTTTGAAAATGTAGTTGGCGAGCGCGAAGGCAATAACTAGGGCGCAAAGAAAATAGGCTATCGCTAAACGAATAATTAGGTTTTGTTGCGAAATTAAGTGGGAGCGGTCTGCTTCAACAATTAGCCATGCAGAAGGCTGTGGCGCTGTCTTTTCGGTGGCCTTAATGGTTTCAGTGTCGTCTATGGCGCCTAAATTTGGTGCGCCTTCTACGGTGTCTGGGAATGGGATCGCTTGCACGAACACGGCAAGTTGACCGAATTCTATTAATTTGTCGCCAGTGTCCGGAAATTCTGAAGGCTTGACTGGAGGGGTCTGAACATCGCCCGCATGTCCAATAACGCGCTTTTTACTGTTTACAATCGTAACCGTTATAAAGTTAGGGGCGCTGAGTAGTTGGTCTGCGATATTTTGTGCCGAGATGCGGTTTACTGATTCAATATCACGCAACGCGTATACCGACGTGTGGGTATAGTGCAGTAGTTGGCTTCTAAATGCATCGCTGGTTTTATTTAAGGCGCTTTGCCCAAGGTACAGAGTCGCCATTAGCCCGACGACACCCATCACGGAGCAGGTCGTGATTAAAATACTATTTTTGAGGCTTAGGTTTTTCATTCTCTTCGGCAACAGCTTAAAAACAGAACATATACGTACTTTATTATATCTAGCCTCGGTCTTTTCGACGGGATCTTTAAGCTAGAACATTATTATGTGGGGGATCTTAACACGCAAAATTGAGTCTGACAGTGTATCATTAAGCATTAGTCGATTTTGGCATTTTTTTAGAGATAGTTACAAAGTTTAGAGAGTGTTGTGCATGAGTTTTCCAACGATCGAAGAATACGTCGGCCACACACCTTTGGTGCGACTGCAAAGGCTGCCAGGCCATACCAGTAATACAATTTTGGTTAAGTTGGAGGGTAATAATCCAGCGGGCTCTGTTAAGGATCGTCCTGCGTTAAGCATGATTCAGCGCGCCGAGCAGCGTGGCGACATCAAGCCTGGCGACACTCTCATCGAAGCGACAAGCGGCAATACTGGTATTGCGCTAGCAATGGCTGCGGCCATTAAAGGCTATAAGATGATTCTCATCATGCCCGACAACGCGACAGAAGAACGAAAAGCTTCTATGACCGCATATGGCGCCACCTTGATTCCTGTCACGAAGCAAGAAGGAATGGAAGGCGCACGTGACCTTGCTCTAAAAATGCAGTCTGAAGGTCAAGGTATCGTGCTGAACCAATTCGGAAATTTCGATAACCCATTGGCTCATTACGAAGGTACCGGCCCTGAAATTTGGCAGCAAAGTGAAGGCAAGGTGACGCATTTTGTAAGTTCGATGGGCACCACTGGCACCATCATGGGCTGCTCCCGATATTTCAAAGAACAAAATTCAGACATTCAAATTATCGGTCTTCAGCCGCAAGATGGCGCTTCGATTCCAGGCATACGACGCTGGCCAAAAGAATATTTACCCACTATTTTTGAAGCCGAACGTGTCGACCGTATTATCGATATGGGGCAAGACGAAGCCGAGCGGACTATGAAAGCGCTTGCGGCACAGGAAGGTATTTTTTGTGGTGTCTCTTCTGGTGGTTCGGTGGCTGGTGCCTTGCGGCTTAGCCAAGAACTTGAAAATGCCGTAATCGTCGCCATTATTTGTGATCGTGGTGACCGCTACTTATCATCGGGCGTATTTGCGTCCTAACTAACAACGTTGAGAATGAATAAATATGGCACGTAGACGTAGGAAAAAACTTCCAGTCGATCCGATTACTGTTGAGATTGTTGGAGGCTTGAGTCATGAAGGCCGAGGCGTTGCTAAACTCGATGGTAAAACTCAGTTTGTTGATGCCGCGCTTCCGGGTGAAACAGTCTCGGCTGTATATATAGAGAAACGCGCATCCTTTGACGAGCTAAAAACTGTTGAGGTACTTGAAGCCGCGCCAGATAGAGTGACGCCGCCTTGCGAGCACGCACAACTTTGTGGCGGTTGCAGTCTTCAGCATATGGCGAGCGATGCGCAAATTAAATTTAAAGAAGGTGTTCTAAGAGAGCATTTTCAGCACTTTGGTAATTTACAGCCTGAAGAGTGGGTTGCCCCTATGACAGGGCCAACCGAAGGCTATCGTGGTAAAGCGCGTTTAGGTGTGCGCTATGTGACGAAGAAAGAAGAAGTCTTGGTTGGCTTCCGAGAGAAGCGAAACAGCTTTCTTGCAGATTTAAAACAGTGTGAAGTGCTCAATCCTAGAATCGGCCACAACTTACTTGCTTTACGCGCATTGGTTCGCTCGCTTTCAGTGTATCAAGCCTTGCCGCAATTTGAAGTCGCCATTGGTGATGAAGACTGCGCTTTAGTTGTGCGACATATGGAACCCTTAACCGACGACGACCATGCAAAACTTGTAGATTTTGGTCAGGAACATAACTTCCACATGTACCTCCAACCGAAGGGCGCCGACACCGTTCATAGAATATTCCCCGAGTCGCAGGGCCGCGAAACAGATAGGCTTTACTACTCGCTGCCTGTTAGCGACCAAAAGTCAGTAAAATTGGCTTTCCATCCAATGGACTTTACACAGGTGAATGCAGAAATTAATCGCAAAATGGTGCGTCGTGCACTCGATTGGTTAGATGTTCAGCCTGACGAGCGTGTTTTAGATTTATTTTGTGGGCTCGGAAATTTCACTATCCCTCTAGCGACAAGGGCTCAGACGGTGGTAGGAGTGGAAGGCGATGATGCAATGGTGGTGCGTGGCAAGGAAAATGCAGAGCTAAATGGCCTTGATAATGTCAGCTTCCATGCCGCCAACTTACAAACCGACTTTACGAAAGAATCTTGGGCGAAAGAGGGCTTCGACAAAATACTAATCGACCCGCCTCGCTCAGGCGCACTAGATGTTGTGAATTATCTAACGGCATTTGGTGCCAAAAAGATTCTTTATGTGTCATGTAATCCGGCGACTTTGGCTAGGGATGCTGGAGTGATGGTCGAAAAAGGATATCGCCTCGTGAAAACAGGTGTGATGGATATGTTTCCGCACACCTCTCATGTTGAGTCGATTGCCTTATTTGAAAAGGTCTAGCTTGCCAAGCTTCCTAGTTTAAAAAACTAGTTTGGAAAACGTCAGTTCACGCGTTGTGAAGGTTTAGTATGGTTAAAGTTCGGGAAGACTACATCTCAGATACCTCGCCAGAAGAGGGTATTGAGCAATGGCTCGCGAATATAGCGACGGTTGGTTCGGTTGAAGAGCTAGACCTTATCCGTCGTGCCTGCGTTGCCGGATTAGAATATAGCAAAACCCCTTCGCATCCAGAGCGTTTTTGGAGCAACTCAAAGCACGACACCTTTGTTATCGGTCTAGAAATGGCGCAAATATTAGCTGCGCTCGACCTAGATGAAGACGCCATAGTCGCTGCTATTTTGTACCGCGCAGTGCGCGAAGAAAAAGTCTCGATTGACCGCATCCGTAAAGACTTTGGTAAAGATGTCGCTAAATTAATAGACGGCGTCGTGCAAATGGCGGCGATTTCATCGACCCACAAACCGTATAAAGGTTCCGTCTTGGGTCAAAACCAAGGCCAGATTGATAACGTGCGCAAGATGCTCGTGACCATGATCGACGATGTGCGTGTGGTATTAATCAAACTAGCCGAAAGAACCTGTGCGATTCGAGCCGTCAAAGATGCTACGCCCGACAAACGTTACCGTATTGCGCGCGAAGTGTTCGACATCTTCGCACCGCTCGCGCATCGACTAGGCATTGGGTATATCAAATGGGAACTCGAAGACTTAAGTTTTCGCTACCTGCACGAAGGCGCCTACAAAAAAATCGCGAAACTCCTAGACGAGAAACGGCTCGATCGTGACGACTTTATTGAAGAAGTCACCGAAAAAATCGAGTCCGAACTGAGTAATGCTCATGTTGATGCGCAAGTTGAAGGCCGCAGTAAACATATATACAGCATATGGCGAAAAATGCGGCGTAAGAACTTAGACTTCTCTGAAATTTACGATATTCGAGCGTTCAGAATTTTAGTGCCTAGTTTAGGCGATTGTTATGCGGCCTTAGGTGTCGTGCACTCGCTGTGGCGACACATCCCCTACGAATTTGATGATTACATTGCCAACCCTAAAGAGAATGGTTACCGGTCGCTGCACACCGCTGTGGTGGGTCCGCAAGGTAAAGTGATGGAAATTCAGATCCGAACTCAAGAAATGCACGACGAAGCTGAGTTAGGTGTCTGCGCGCACTGGCGCTACAAAGGCACCGATGTGAAGAGCCGTTCTTCCAGCTATGAAGACAAAATAAATTGGTTGCGTCAGGTGCTCGAGTGGCAGGAAGAAGTGGGTGATGTGTCTGAAATCGCACAACACCTAAGCGCAGATATCGGCGCAGACCGCGTTTACGTCTTCACCCCAAAAGGCCATGTGGTTGACCTACCAAGTGGCGCTACCCCCGTAGACTTTGCCTATCGCGTACATACAGATGTGGGGCACGCGTGTCGTGGCGCGAAAATAAACGGGCGAATAGTCCCGCTTACTTACCCTCTACGAACAGGTGAGCAGGTTCAAATATTGACGTCTAATTTACTTTCGCCGAGCCGCGACTGGTTGAACCCAAGCTTAGGCTACATTCAAACGTCTCGCTCCAGAGCCAAGGTCGTTCATTGGTTTAAATTACAGAACCGCGATCAGAATATTGCGGATGGCCGAGTGTTACTAGACGACGAGTTTAAGCGCCTGTCGATCGGCGACATCATGCTAAAAGAACTAGCCAAGGCCTGTAACTATCAAGAAACGGAAGACATGTTTGCCGCCATTGGTGCGGGAGATCTAAAACCCACACATGTGGCGCATGTCGCTCAAAAAATTCTGTCGCCACATGACAAACAGCTCGACCTGAAGCTAGAGCCAAGGGCGAGAAAACACGATACAAAACCAAGCGAAGATATAAAAATTCGTGGCGTAGGGCGCTTACTTACAACCATGGCCAACTGCTGCAACCCTGTTCCGGGTGATCAAATTGTGGGCTATATTACGGTGGGTCGTGGCGTGTCTATTCATCGGCAAGACTGCATGAATATGTTGCAGTTAGAAGACCACGAGCCCAATAGAGTCATAGAAGTGTCATGGGGCCATTCTCCAGATGCTAGCTACGACATTGCCGTCGATATTCAAGCCTACGACCGAGAAGGCTTATTGAGAGACATCACAACCGTGTTGGCTGACCAAAAAGTAAATCTAACCGGCGTACATACGTTTTCAGATAAACAGGAGCATATCGCCAATATCACCATCAACATGGAAGTAAAGTCCTTAGATGCGCTGAGTAGAGTCTTAGTGAAAGTGAAGCAACTTCCAAACGTAATCGACGCAAGAAGGAAGCGTAATGGTTGATAGTTATAGACCTGACAGACAACGCGGTGATCAAGCAAGCACTCATAAAGCAGGCTCTGATAAAGAGAACACCCCGCAAACCAAGTACTCTCTTGATGACTTGAAATATCTTATGCAGAGATTGCGCGACCCAGAATTTGGATGCCCCTGGGACTTAAAGCAAAACTTTGAATCCATCGTTGCTCATACCTTAGAAGAAGCGTACGAGGTGGCCGACGCCATTGAACGTGGCGACCGAAACGACATGCAAGACGAACTCGGAGATTTGCTTTTCCAAGTTGTGTTCTATGCGCAGCTAGGGCAAGAAGAGGAAAGCTTCGATTTCAACGACATTACCGACGGTATTACACGTAAATTATTGCGTCGGCACCCTCATGTATTTCCAGATAAAAATCTTCGCGCGTTTCACCCAGAAGGCACTCACTTTACCGACGACCAAATCAAAGGCCAATGGGAAAGTATCAAAGCAGAAGAGCGAGAGCTCAAAGCTCAACTTAAGCCCAAGAACAACAATGAAGACAGGCCTGAAGGCATTCTAAAAGATGTACCTCGCACCTTGCCCGCCTTAAATCGCGCAGAAAAGCTTCAAAAACGCGCCGCGCAAAAAGGTTTCGACTGGACTGAGATCGCGTCGGTGTTTGAAAAGCTAGAAGAAGAGGTCGCAGAACTCAAAGTAGAGCTGCAAATAGCCGAAGGCAAAAGCTTAAGAGAACCTGACGTTCATAGCCGTCTGACCGATGAGATGGGGGATGTACTGTTTTGCTGCGTTAATCTCGCCCGCTTCCTAAAAGTAAGTCCTGAGGAAGCGCTGCGTAGCACCAATAAAAAGTTCGAAACGCGCTTTGAGTAC
>JAWUYI010000118.1:0-38831 GCA_034110885.1 Oleiphilaceae bacterium | reverse complement strand
GCAGATGCAGAAGCAGAAGCAGAAGCAGAAGCAGAAGCAGAAGCAGAAGCAGAAGCAGAAGCAGAAGCAGAAGCAGAAGCAGAGAATAGTGTCGCAAATTTAAGTCGAGAGCTCGATGATCACCTAGATAGTGATTTGCTTCCCTTGTTTATCGAGGAAAGCAAAGACATCCTCAGTGCCGTATTTGAGTCTTTAGAGCAATGGAAAGCAGATGAAGAAGCTCTAGCTGGTGTTGTTGATTTGCAGCGTGAAATGCACACCCTAAAAGGCGGCGCTCGCTTAGCCGATGTCGATGTGATCGCTAATTTGGCGGATGCTAATTTAAGGGCAATCGAAGCGTTTCTTGATGGTGAAATGTCAGAATACGGAGCGTTGCAAGCTCTAAGCTACAAAGCGCACGCCACTCTTTCAGCGATGTTAGCTGGCTTACTAGTCGGGCAGCCGGCACTTCCGGCTGATCCGTTAATTGCTGAATTTGAAGAGCTTTTACAGCGTTCTGCTCACACGACTCCTTCAGTACAGGTCGATATAGAGCGGCAAACAGAAGGCACAGTATCGAGTCAGACGTCGTCAGATGACGACGACTGGGATCTCGAAGTTCTAGAGATGTTTTCTGAAGAGGCTAAAGAGCTTATTGAGGCCTTAGAGAACAATCTCTCCGAGTGGGCCTTGAATCCAGCAGAGCAAAGCTTTAATCAAGAAATACAGCGCGTATTGCATACCTTAAAAGGGGGTGCGCGCCTTGCCAGTTTAGATACCTTGGCTGATGCTAGTCATGATTTAGAAAGCCGTTTAATTAAAGGTTTTGAGTCCGGCGAAGCTCTAGAAGGCGATTTAAAAGAGCTTGTTATGAAGGCTCAAGATCGCCTGCACGAGTTAGTAACGGCGTTTACTTCGGGTAAGCAAGAGCTAGCAGAAAGCGACGCGAGTCCTGAGAAAAAACCTGAGACTCAGACTTCAGATCTCACATCTTCGGAAAAAGTTGTAGCGAGTCCTCGTAACCCCGTCCCTGCAAAGAAACCTAAGCCAGTTAAAAAATCAGACCAACGACCGGCTCAGCAGGAGACTGTTCGTGTAGGTGCGAACCTTATCGATGCCCTTGTAAACTTAGCGGGCGAAACGAGTATCTCGCGGGGTCGTCTAGAGCAGCAAATTAGTGATTTTGGCTTTACGCTTGAAGAGATGGGCGCGACGATCGAGCGCTTACGAGAGCAGTTACGCCGAATGGAAATGGAAACCGAAGCTCAGGTTCTTTATAGAGCAGAGCAAGAAGGCTTCAATGTATCTGAATATGAAGAATTTGATCCGCTTGAAATGGACCGTTACTCTTCAATTCAACAGCTTTCTCGTTCATTAACGGAAAGTACCACCGATTTATTAGAGCTGCGCGAAACATTAGCAAACCGTGCGCGAGATGCAGAAACCTTGCTTTTGCAGCAATCTCGGATTAACTCCGAATTGCAAGAAGGCCTGATGAAAACACGGATGATTCCGTTTTCATCAATGGTGCCTCGCTTACGCAGAATTGTTCGACAGATTAGTGGCGAATTAGATAAAAAAGTAGAGTTCGAAGTATCAAATGCAGAAGGTGAAATGGACCGCTCTGTGCTCGAACGAATGATTGCGCCGTTAGAGCATATGTTAAGAAATGCTCTCGATCACGGCATCGAGTCTAAAGCCGATCGGGCGACATCAGGGAAACCTGAGTCGGGGACGATTCACCTCTCTCTTTCTCGCGAAGGTGGCGATATTGCACTGCGCATGAAAGACGATGGTGCAGGTATTGATGATCAAAGAATTTTGAAAAAGGCCTTAGATCAAGGGCTAGTCCAATCGGATGTGCAAGTCACCCGCCAGGATATTCTGCAATTTATCATGTTGCCAGGCTTTAGTACGGCAGAGCAGGTAACACAAATATCTGGTCGTGGTGTTGGTATGGATGTTGTCGCCAGTGAAATTAAGCAAATGGGCGGCACTATTACGATTGATTCCATGCTTGGTAAAGGTACTGAGTTTACAGTCAGGCTCCCATTTACGGTTTCTGTAAACAGGGCCCTAATGGTTAGTACTGGTGAAGATTTCTATGCGATTCCACTGAATACCATCGAAGGTATTGTGCGTGTTAGCCCATTTGAACTTGAGGAATACTACAAAGCAGACGCGCCACCCTATGAATATGCCGGCCAGAATTACAAGCTTCAGTATTTAGGAAGCCTGCTACATAACGCGCATCAACCTAAGTTGAAAGGGCAGCCTTTGCCATTGCCTGTAATTCTCGTGCGCGGCGCTGAAATGCCCATGGCCTTGCAAGTAGACAGTCTAATGGGAAGCCGTGAGATTGTGGTCAAAAGTTTAGGGCCGCAGTTTGGTAATGTACATGGTGTCTCGGGCGCTACGATTTTAGGTGACGGTAGTGTGGTCGTGATCCTAGATCTACCAGCCTTAATTCGTGATGAAAGCGCAGGGGTGCTAGACCTTCTAGATCAAGATGCGCCTGTGCATGAACAAGGAAATGCGACGCCTCTGGTTATGGTTGTTGATGACTCCGTTACTGTGCGAAAAGTGACGACACGTCTATTAGAGCGCAACGGCATGGATGTCGTGACAGCCAAAGATGGTGTGGATGCGATTGCCCAACTTCAAGACTGTAAGCCTGATGTGATGTTGTTAGATATTGAAATGCCGAGAATGGATGGTTTTGAAGTAGCATCACTTGTGCGCCATGACGAGCGCCTAAAAGATGTTCCAATTATTATGATTACGTCTCGAACGGGTCAAAAGCACCGAGACAGAGCGATGGCGATTGGTGTTAACGAGTATCTTGGCAAGCCTTTCCAAGAACAAGATTTGCTTGCTAAGATTGAAGCCGTGCGAATAGAAAATAAATTTATGACGCATTAACTTGGATTTGTTGCGCAGAAGCTATAGATGACGAAGGGCTTAGTGCTGGGAATTGTGGCGGATGACGCCTTGCAGACGCGCGATTTGAAAGCGTTTTCAGGTCATTTTTCGTATAAGGTGCAAGTGGCTTGTTCGCCAGCGCAATGGCTAAATTATAGCCAAGAATCTCTGCAAAATATAAGCTGTTGGTTGATTGATTTTGATGTGGATGAAGATCGTCATTCAGAGCTGATTCGGTACCTTGATCAATGTGACGTGCCTGTGATTTACGGGATAGAAGCATTTAGCCAAAGTGGCCCAGGGCGCGAACAAGAATTCAGGCGACTTCAGACAAAGCTTATTTCGGCTTTAGATGAGTTGTATTTAGATACAGCAATAGCGATGACTGAAGTGTGGGTGCTAGGCGCTTCTTTGGGCGGACCTGAGGCTGTGAAGCAGTTTATTGACGCTCTACCCGAGTCATTGAATGCGATTTTATTGTATGCACAGCATATAGATGAGATAGGTTCGAGAGCATTAGTTGATGTGCTAGGCAGGGATTCAAAGTTGCCTGTTCATACAATGGACGATATCACTCTACTTTGCCCTGGACGTATTTACACCGTGCCGATTGATTCGATGATCGATTTTAGTCAGCGTTTTGCCTATAAGACTAGGCGACCGTGGCCAGGGGGATACAAACCTAGTATCAATGAGCTTTTGACCATTGCGCACAAGCAGTTTGATGAACGACTGAATGTCATATTCTTTAGTGGTATGGGGGAAGATGGCGCAGATAAAGCAATGAAAATGAAAGCTCGTGATGCACAAGTTTGGGCTCAAAGTGTCGAAACGTGCGTTAGTCCCGCGATGCCGGTGTCAGTGATAGAGAAGAATATTTGTCAACAAGTAGCAAGTCCAGTTGACTTGGCAAAAGCTCTGACCAAAAGACTGAAGTCCCAAGAGCCTTAGCGTGTATTGGTTTCGAATGTAAGGAAATTAAGGTGCCAGAACTACAAGTTATTTCGAGTTTATATTTGCCGATTGGTGAAGAAAATCTACTTCTTCCTAACGTTAGCGTTGCAGAGGTTGTGGAATATATTCGGCCACAAGAAAGAAGTGATGTACCTGACTTTTACCTTGGCGATATTGTGTGGCGTGGTCTTGCATTACCGCTGATTAGTTTTGAGGTTGCTAACGGCAGCCCTAAACCGAAGAAGAGCGCGGATGTGCGTATCGCAGTTTTAAATAGCGCAGGTAGCGATAATGAGAAACTGCCGTTTCTGGCGATTATGACGCAAGGTATTCCTAGGCTGGTAAAGGTTAGCAGTGAGCTCATTCAGGAAGACGGTGAGGCGCAAGGCCCCGCTGAGGCATCCCGAGTAAAGGTTGACGGTGAACCTGCGATTATTCCGAACCTACCTTATCTAGAGTCTCTAGCCTTAGCTACAAAAAAGTAGTGATGGGCTAGAAAGCATGACTAAGAATAGTGAGCCCAACGCGTCTTTTCTTAGTTTAGAGCGATCCAACTATGATTCGATAGGTCCAGCTTATCTTCCTAGTAAATTGCCTTTTCTTGCAACTGCGTTCTGCGCTGTTTTTTTATTTTTTTGGTCTTGCTTTGAACTAGATAAAGTAAGCGTTGGCTTAATTTATCTGTCTTTGTTCGCGTTGATTTTTGTTGTGCTCTACCGATCCCAGAACGACCTGATTAGTACACAGTTTTGTTTCTTGATTGTCGCCGGCCTCTGGGTATCTAGCCTTCTTTCTTCTTATCTAATTGTTTTTCCTGACGTATGGTTTAGTGCATTTATATGTTCAACATATTCTATGTTGCGCGCTAAGTGGGCATCACTGTGCCTGCTTATGGTCGCCCCATTTTTGTTACTTGTTAGTCACAGTGGGCTAGGCGTCGAAACTTGTGCAGCGTTAATTGCAACGGCTTTTTTTGCGCATCATGCACGACAGCTATTTGATCGATATAGAGACCAACTTTCATGTCTGAGTCTCCAAGACCCGATGAGTGGTTGCGGCAATCAACAAGCGCTCTCCTATGATATGGACCGCAATTTACAGTTGTTTGACCGTTACCATATTCCCTGCACAGCGATGGCGATAGAGCTGCGATTAGAGCAATTAGCGAGTAAAGGCTCCGTGCTCGATAACGACCACCCACTTTATGCCTTTTTGAATATTTGGAAGAGCCGAATTCGACAAACGGACAGGCTATATCGAAGTGGTGAATTTTCATTTGTTTGTCTATTGGCGAATACCAGAGAAAGTGATGCGCTGGGGCTGCAGAAGGATATTCTCAATGCCTGTATGCACTATGAAATAGAGAGCACTGAGCAGTTTTCGTTGTCGGTAAAAGTGCATGAATGTCGTGAACAGGACGACCCTAATAAATGGTTAGAGCGTCTGCATCAAGTTGCCGAAATATCGGCAGTTTGCGGAGGCGATAAAACCGAATAAGTGAAGAAGCAATTTTTGGAATAAAGGCTACACTTGAGTAATAGTTTACGAATCGACTGACTTATTGAGAAGGCATCTAACGGTATGTTTGGCTTTATAAAAAATGCGTTGAAAGAAAATGAAGTGGCTGTCGACAAGCTACAGTATGAACAGATGAGCGAGCGACTAGCTCGACTCGAAGCCTTTCTCAGCGAAAACCCGAAGGGAATGGTTGATGCCTTGATCGCTAAGTCTAACGATACCGCGCCTAGCAATGAAGCATTGCAGGCGGAATTAGGTCAAGTTCATACCATCGTCGAAGAGCAAACTCAGCAAACGCATAACATTAGTTCGATTGCGCATGCGGCAAGCGAGACGACCCAGCAGACTTTAGTCAGTGCAAGACAATGTAACGCTGATATGCGTCAGCTTTCTGATAACGTTGAAACATCTTCACGCTATATTTCTGAATTTACGACACTGCTAGAAAGTCTTGATGAGAGTAATAAAACGATTTCTAAATTGCTTGAATCGATTAAAGCAATTGCCGACCAAACTAACTTGTTGGCCCTGAATGCTGCGATTGAAGCGGCCCGAGCGGGTGAGCATGGTCGAGGCTTTGCGGTGGTTGCAGACGAAGTTCGACAACTTGCAAATACGTCTAATGACTCAGCAGAACAGATTCAAGGCGAAATTACCAAGATTACAGATATCTCTAATATGGTTATTGCAAAGCAGCAGGAAGTAGCTGAAGTCATTGGCAGCAGCGTGACCATCGCAAGTGAAACAATGAGCAATCTTAATAATATGGAAGGCGCCGCAAACAATGGTGCAGGTGAGACGAGTAGTCTAGAGCAGATTATTGAGCAACAGAAAGCATTAGGTGCTCAGTTGCAGTCGATGATGCAACACTTGCTTGAAAATACCTCTAATTCTGGAGCAGTAGAACAGGATGATGGGCAGCTTCGATCACTCGCGCAAGCCCTTCATAGCTTGACCTAGTCTGTGTTGCTGAGCAATTTAGTTTGACTCAGTCTTGTCACATGGTAGATTGTCGCGCTTTGATCAAAGTATTAACGGAATACATATGACCGACACGATTGCCGCGCACTATAAAGCCATTTTAACTGAGTTAGGCGAAGACCCTACTCGGGAAGGTTTATTAGATACTCCTCAGCGCGCTGCGAAAGCGATGTCTTTTCTCACTCAAGGTTATGCACAGGATTTAGATCAGCTCGTAAATGGCGCTGTTTTTGAATCAGACAATGATCAAATGGTTATTGTGAAAGACATTGAACTATATTCTCTTTGCGAACATCATCTGTTGCCGTTTATAGGTAAATGTCATATCGCCTATCTTCCGAGCGGTAAGGTATTAGGGCTTTCTAAGTTTGCCCGTATTGTTGATATGTTTGCTCGCCGTTTGCAGATTCAAGAAAGTTTGACCAAGCAAATAGCGGATGCTGTGCACTTAGTGACAGGTGCAAAGGGTGTTGCTGTCGTTATTGAATCGAAACATATGTGTATGATGATGCGCGGTGTAGAAAAGCAAAACTCTTCTATGAACACTTCTGTTATGCTTGGATCCTTTAGAGAGTCTCAAGCAACGCGATCAGAATTCTTAGCCTTGCTCCAATCGTCACGCTGATCTTTCCTTCAAATCCCTCATTTTTCGTTTAGCAGCATAATGCGCTGCACAAGGTTTAAACATGCTTAAATTAGATGCCCTAAATCAACTGAAACAACTCAAAACCGACATCAAGGCAAGCCGAGACCTGCACAAGGGTGTGGTAAAGGGCACTGGACAGAAGTTTGGCTTCGTAAGCCTTGAGTCGGGTAAAGACGCATTTTTACCTCCAGATGAAATGCTGCGTGTGTTGCCGGGTGATCGTATCGAGGTTGAACTAAAGAAGGATGAAAAAAATAAGTCCTTTGCCAAGGTTGAACGTCTAATTGAGTCGGGTAATAAGATATTTTTTGGAAAATATGTTGTTAAAGGGCCTGCACATTTTGTCGAAGCTGACATTGCAGGTAGCGCCCGTTGGATCTTTATTGCGCCCAATAAACGCGGTAAAACGAAACCCGGTGATTTGCTAAAGTGCAAGCTGTCACAGCACCCCTTTAAATCCGGCAAGCCTCAGGCACAAATACTTGAAAACCTTGGTTCGGAAAAAGATGCAGGTATTGAGTGGACATATAGTCTAGCTAAGCATGGCATCAAAGACTCATGGAGCGACGCGGCTGCATTAGCTGTAGAGTCGTTAACGGAAGATGATATTCAAAAGGCTTTGGTCAACCGTGAAGATTATTCAACGCTGCCATTTATTACAATTGATGGGGAAGCAACAACAGACATGGACGATGCGCTTTTCATAGAGCGAAACGACTCCGGTTGGCGCTTGTGTGTAGCGATTGCAGACCCTGAGGCTTTGTTGCATGGTTTTCCTGAAGTTGAGCAAGAAGCTTTAGCGCGAGGTTCTTCAGCTTATATGCCTGGCATGCTTGTTCCAATGCTTCCGTCTAAGCTATCTAGTGACTTAAGCTCTCTTGTTGAAGGCAAGCAGCGCTTAGTTAATGTTATTGATGTACGTTTGAACGAAGCGGGTGCTTTGGTTTCTTCTGAAATTAAACAGGCATTTATCATTTCTAGGAAGAAGTTGAGTTATCAAGGGGTCACTAGCTTTTTAGATGAGCAAGCTTCAGGTGATGATGCCGCGTCTTTCGATGATCAAGATGTTGATGCTCAGGTTCAATTATTAGCAGAGCTTGGGCAATTGCTGCGTGAGTGGCGAAAGCAGAATGCTAATGTACAGCCTTCGCGTGCAGAGTTTTATATCGAGTTAGATGGTAATAGACAGGTCACGGGCATTAAACCAAAGCAGTCTTTGCTTGCTCATACTTTAGTTGAAGAATGTATGCAGGTAGCCAACAGGTGTGTCGCCGCTTTTTTGAAAGAAAACACGGAAGCAAGTATTTATGTGACGCACTCGGGCGTGCGGCTTGATCGTAGAGAAGCCTTTCAAAGCGTGTTGAGTAAATATGTTCCAGAGTGCGAAGGCAATGACATTAGCACCTTAGACGGGTTTGTGTCTGCCTTCCAAAGCTTGCTAAGTAAACCTGAAAATGCTGATTATTTAAGCCTTTTGACTCGGCAATTAGAAAGAACAGAGTATAGTCTCAAGCCTTTGCCCCACTATGCTCTTGGGTTTGCAGAATATACGACATTCACGTCGCCTTTGAGAAAAGCAAACGATTACTTGCTGCATAAGCAAGTACGGGAGCTGTTAGCAGGAGCCGGTGCGACAGAGATTCAGTACACAACTTTGAACAAGTTGGAAGCTCAGCAAGGGGAAGTTCGAGCAGCTGCTTACGACCTTGAACAATGGTTAAAGTGTAAGTTTATTGCTCGTAGCGAAGAACAATATCAAGCTGAGGTCGTGCGAGTTTTTACAACAGGCTTCCAAGTACGCTTGCTTGAAAATGGTATCGAAGGCGCGGTAAACGCTCGGGATATAGAAGGTAAATGCAGCTTTAACCAAGACCTGATGACGATGACCACAAAACAGGGCGAGTTTAAGTTAGGTCAGACGGTGCAAGTTAAACTCAAAGACGTCGACTGGAGCAGAAAACAGATCCAGTTTAAGCTTGAAACGCCATAGCAATATCTGTGCTTGTGCGAGATCTCCTACACGACTTTACGAGATCTCCTATATTCTTAGAGCGAGAGTCGCTCTATTATTAAGGCATAGGGAAATGCGATGACAGATGGACTTGTCACATGGATCTTCATGGAAAGACAGTCGCTAATGGATTAGTCAAGGAAGAAATGAGAGCGGGCAAGGATTGCTTGCTTCTCAACCTTTTTTAATCCTCCCTATACCTCCCGAACTTTCCCCAAAACGAATACGTTTTATTTCTTGTTCTCCTTCAGCATTTGCTTAGAGCTCTTTCGGTGCAGTTTAATTTATTGTTTCGAGTCTCCAAATTATTGGTGTATCTTTGGCGCGAATTATTGTGTCTTTAGCGTTTTAGAGTACCTACCCTATGAATTATCAGTCTTTACAGGCTTCATTCCTTCGCGTTAAGAATAATCGGGCTTTTGAGTTCGTGGTTATTGCCATTATTCTGCTTTCGGCTCTTGAGATAGGGGCCAAAACCTATGCGCTTCCAGAAACCGTTCTAAGTTACCTGTCAGTTTTAGATATTCTGGTGACGATTTTCTTTCTTGTTGAAATCACGATTCGCTTTATCGCGGAGCCTGACAAGCGGCACTTTTTTCGAAATGGTTGGAATGTATTCGATAGTCTCGTTGTCGCAATTAGTTTGATTCCAATTTCGGAGTCTGAAATGGCCTTGCTTGCCCGGCTAATTAGGGTGTTTCGCGTGTTGCGTATGGTGTCAGTAATACCTGAGCTTCGGATTTTGATTACTTCTCTACTAAAAGCTCTGCCCCAGTTGGGCTATGTAATGCTGCTGATGTTTATTATTTTCTATATTTACGCAGCAATTGGTAGCCACCTATTTTCTGATATTAACTCTGTGTTGTGGGGAAATATTGCGATATCAATGCTGACCTTGTTCCGAATAATGACCTTTGAGGATTGGACCGATATTCAGTATGAAACCATGGATGTGTATCCATTTAGCTGGATTTACTACTTGAGCTTTATCTTCTTCACCGCTTTTGCGTTTCTAAATATGGTGATCGGTATTGTGGTAAACGTTATGGAAGAAGAAAATCATAAACACCGGGCTGAACAAGATCATACTGACGGGAAGGCGAGCTTGGAAGATATTCAGGCGGAGTTAAAGCTATTGCGAGAAGAGCTGAGCGTGGTTTTATCGGATGAAACGAAAAACGCCCGCAAGTAGCGGGCGTCTATTAGGCGAGATAGAAGTTTAACTTATGTACTCTGGTCCAACCCCAACGCTCCAGACAATTACGCTCATCGCGAATAATCCAACGAGCATTACTAGGCCTACAGTAAGTACTGAAGTAGCAAACATGAAACCTCTGTCTTCAGGGATCTTCATTAAAATTGGAAGTCCTTCATAAAGCAGGTAAACAGACCAACATACAGCTAATACGCCAGCAACCATGTTTACCCACAAGACTGGATAAATCGCGATGGCTCCAATCAGAAAAAGAGGCGTTGCTGTGTAAGCTGCCAAGGCTATGCCCTGATGGCCAGTTCCTTCTGCGCCGTAGGTAGCACCAAAGAAGTCGATGAATTTACCGATAACGTAAATACCGCCAAGCATTGCTGCGTAAAATAAAATACAGAGTTGTGCTGCGCTGTTCTGACTTAAGCGAATAAGTTCGCCGTCGCCTATTCGCCAGCCAACTTGGGTTGTGCCATAAAAGGCCGCGGCTGCAGGAATTAGTGCAAGAAGGATAACGTGTGTTAGATAGAGTTTAGTAGTCGACTCGCCTTCTTCGCGAATGCTTTGCCATTCTCTGTCTGGATGGGTCAAAATACCGAACGTGTGCAGTAAGCTCATATTGCCTCCGATGATTATTGTTTTTTGGCTGCCCTTTAAGTGTTGCTACTTAAACCGGATCCGTCAAGGTGTTCAAACTATATACAGGGTATAAATTAACCGCCTAGTTGCCCGTTTTGTGACCTTGTACCAGCCAAGAATACCAAACGCTATAAACGTAGTTCCTTAATATGCTTTTATCAAATAACGACCACAATAACGCGCCGCTTATTTGTCTTAGACGAAGGTTAGAAAAAAACAGATGAAAAGCAGGAAATTACTTAGATCAGTGACAAGCAGCGCGGTGCTGTGAACACTTTCACTATAATTGCTTTATACTATTTGATCACTTACCATTCGCGCAAATTCCACCTAGGTGCATTAGTCATGGCTCGTCGGTCTCTTTTAGAAATGGGTGTGGTGCAACGTTTGATTATTGCCTGTTCAATAAGCCTGCTCGTTTGCGCAAGCTACTTATGGGTGAGTGCTTAATAGATGGTGATTGAATTTGATAATGTGACCTTGGGTTACGATCTTCACCCAGCGGTTCATCACCTGTCTTTGACGATCAAGAAAGGCTCGCTTTTGGCGCTTGTCGGGCCAAACGGAGCAGGCAAATCTACTCTGCTTAAAGGCATTATGGGTCAGTTAAAGCCCCTAGAAGGCTCAATCAAGCTTCATGGTATGCAGCACTCGGAGATAGCGTATCTGCCGCAGTTAAATCAAGTAGATCGTACTTTTCCTATTACGGTTTTTGAAATGGTCTCTTTGGGGTCATGGGGAGCGACCGGCGCCTTTGGTCGTTTGCGCACGAAGCATAGAGATGCTGTGCAAGATGCGCTTGATCAGTTGGGTCTTAAAGGGTTTGAAGAACGCCTAATAGGCTCGCTTTCGGGCGGCCAGATGCAAAGAGTGTTGTTTGCACGCTTACTGCTTCAGAAATCAGATCTTATTTTACTAGACGAGCCGTTTACCGGCGTTGATAGCCGCACCTCGTTAGATCTTTTGGATCAAATTAAGCTTTGGCAAAAAGACGGTAAGACCGTTATTGCAGTGTTGCATGACTTACACCAAGTACAAAAGCATTTCCCAAGCACGTTATTGTTATCGAGGACTGCAATCGCTTTCGGTTCGACAGAAGGCGTTCTTACCGAGCATAACTTGAATCGCGCGCAACAATTTAACGAGGCATTTGACGATCACGCTGAACCTTGTGTTCACGTTTGATGTTATTGAACTATGTTTGACCTTCTTATAAGCCCATTTTCAGAATTCGAGTTCATGCGCAGAGCGCTCGTTGGCTGTTTAGCTATTTCCGTTAGTGCGGCACCTATTGGTGTGTTTCTGATGCTGCGCCGAATGAGCCTAACCGGCGACGCGATGGCCCACGCAA
The DNA here is from genome assembly GCA_034110885.1 of Oleiphilaceae bacterium. Taxonomy (GTDB): domain Bacteria; phylum Pseudomonadota; class Gammaproteobacteria; order Pseudomonadales; family Oleiphilaceae; genus PZPK01. The sequence continues at coordinate 26,626 of JAWUYI010000118.1, read as the reverse complement.
TATTGCCTGGTGCAGCGATCGGTTTTCTTATTGCGGGGCTATCTATTGAAGCGATGACCATAGGGGGTATTGTCGCAGGCTGTTTGGTAGCCTTACTTTCAGGTGTAGTGTCACGTTCAACCGATGTGGCTGAAGACTCTAGTATGGCGGCCTTCTATCTCATTTCTCTGGCTTTAGGTGTGCTCATTATTTCTGTGAAAGGCAGTCAGGTTGATTTGCTGCACGTGCTGTTTGGCTCAGCACTAGGCCTGAATGACGATGCATTGAAGCTTTTGGTGGGTATTTGCTTTATTACCTTGGTATCACTTGCTCTGTTATTTCGACCGCTTGTTGTCGAGTGTATGGATCGTTTGTTCCTACAATCTGTTAGTCGGTTAAGCCCTATTGCCCACCTTTGTTTTCTTGTCTTGGTCGTGTTGAACCTTGTGGGCGGCTTCAATGCTTTAGGTACTTTAATGTCGGTCGGTATGATGATCCTTCCCGCAGCCATTATTCGATATTGGGCACGTAAGTTAGATACCATGTTGCTCGGCTCTGTGGTTGTGGCATTTGTCTCGTGTTTTCTTGGATTGCTTTCATCGTACTATTTTGCACTGCCTAGTGGCCCTGCCATTATTCTATCGCTCGGCGCGGCTTATATCTTGTCGTTTGTATGTGGCGTGAATGGCGGCTTGTTAAGCAAGTTGCGCAAACATAAGAAGCATTTGGCCGCTTAAGCTTCATGCTTAGTTATTTAAGGAATGATTTACAGTGAAAGATTGGTTTAAATCCATCGAATCTGATTCAAAAGGCAGCAGCTTTCCATTAGAGACGGTTCTGAATGAGCTGACATTTGATGAAGCTGGTTTGATTCCTGTGATTGCTCAAGACAGCATCAGCAAAGAAGTGCTGATGTTTGCTTGGACGAATAGAGAGGCGCTTCAAGAAACAATTTCTACTGGCCGCATGTGCTATTGGTCCCGCTCGCGTAAAGCCTTTTGGCGTAAAGGTGAAAGTTCCGGACACGCGCAGACCTTAAAAGAGTTACGAACAGATTGCGATGGAGATGTATTGTTGGCCTTAATTGAGCAAACGGGGGCTGCCTGTCATACCAATCGGCGCTCTTGTTTCTATTTAAAATTTGGTGAGCAAAGCGTTAAAATTGAGTCGTGATGTGACGGGCAACTCTAGATGCTCTGAGTCCGCGCTTGTTATCAGCAACCTTTGCCGCTGTCTTTTCTCGCAGGCAGTGCTAAGTGTCAGTAAAATTTACACATTAACATTTTAATTGAAAGCAGAATTAGACTCGGCTTAGCTAAGTGCCTGTTAAGCTATTTTATTCATTCTGCTGGTGTGAGTGTTGCTTGCTTATTGTATGTTCAATATACGTATTTATTGAACAGGAGTTATTCTATGAATAGCTGTTGCCTATATGGCCTTGCTTTAAGTCACAGTTAGGTATGTTCAGGATAATTAAGTCGCAACTTAAAGCGGGTGATTAAAATGAATACTTGTCTTTATACATCTAGAAAAATTTTTCTGTTGTTTCTCCCCTTGATGTTATCTTTCACAACGGCGCAAGCTTATGTCGTTGGTGGTGCAGGGCAGTCATTAGTTTCAGGCAGTGGCTGCTGGGCATGGGACAGTACCTGTGTCGCTGATTTCAGGGCGGCCCTAGAGAATCCAGTTTATTTCGGGCCGACTGGCATTGTGGAGGAAACAATATCAACCGTAACACTCAACACGGTTAACGCTTCGACCTTAGCCGGTATCGATATGTTTATTGCTCCCTGGATTTCTGACTCGAATGGTGCAGCATTCGGTGCGGAGGTAGTGGACTTCTTTTTGTCAGGGGGAGACTTATTTTTACTAAATGATTCTTCTGGCTGGGACTATTTTGGAGAAGCTTTGGGTATACCCACTTCAGCGAGCACAGGTTCTGTCTCGAATGGTGGCGTTCCGCTATTTGATGGGCCTTTTGGTTTGGCGTATGACGTGACTCAGCATTATCAGGTGGGGCAGTTGAGTGCTGCAGATATTACAGCGAAAGGAGGTCACGTAGCGGGCACAAATGTTCAAGGGCAAATTACGTCGGCGTATTGGACTGCGGGCGAATATGCTGCCGGCGCAGGCTCACTATTTATCATTGCGGATGTAGATATGATTGCCTCAACTGCAGCGTGTGGGTTTTCTGTCTGCGGTGCGACGTATGATACCTTGAATGACAATGGTATATACGCGCTCAATACATTCTCATTTTTAAAAGATAATGGTGGTTCAGATTCTGCGAAGGTTTCAGAGCCCAACGCTTTAGTCTTATTGTCGATAAGTCTTTTTATGCTTGTGGGTTGTGGGCGCAGAAAAGCGTTAAGACCGAATCTCAAGGTTGAGCGTGTTTTATCGTAGTTATGCAGAAGCTTGTACAGTAAGCCCTAAATGAAAAAAGCGCCCGATAAAGGCGCTTTTTTTCTTAATAACCGAGCAACTTAGTTTTTCTGAATTTCTAAAAGCTCTACATCGAACAATAAGGTTTCGTTTGGCCCAATTGAGCGATTGCCATTTGGCCCATAGGCTAGGTTAGAAGGAATATAAAGCTGCCACTTAGAGCCTGTAGGCATAAGCTGCAAGGCTTCCGTCCAACCTGAAATAACACCATTCACAGGGAAGCTAGCAGGTTCACCTCGGTCTACGGAACTGTCGAATACTTCGCCACTGATTAGAGATCCAGTGTAATGCACCGTTACTGTGTCGCTTGCACCAGGCTGAGGGCCTTTGCCTTCTGTCAGTACCTTATACTGCAAACCGCTTTCTAGGGTGACAACGCCTTCTTTGTTTTTGTTTTCTGCAAGAAATGCCTCACCGACTTTACGGTTTCCTTCACCAAGCTCTTGAACCTTCTCGATCTGCTTTTGTTGCAGCGTGCGCTGATATTCGCTCAGAACTTTTGCAACTTCATCGTCGCTAAGTAATTGAGGTTCGTTATTGAAAGACTGCTTCATACCAACAATGAACTGTTCAGTGTTTAGGTCAGGAATGTCGTTCTTCATGCGTTTGCCAAACAAAACGCCAAAGGCATAGCCTACCTTCGCTTCTTCTGATTCAAACTTTGCACCGGTCTCTTCTGCAACAGCGAGTTGGCTTGCCGTGGCGAAAGAAAGCGCTAGTAATGGCATTGCCAATAGTTTCTTGTTCATGATTTGCTTCCGTAAGACTGTTTTTAATGACACCAAAAGGTGCTTAATTTATTGTTTTAAGTGGCTGTTAACCTTACTTGTTTTGATGTTAAGCGGCTACTAGCGCAACATTAGAACTTGTTAATGGTGGTGTCCACCAACGCCGTGCGCATGGCCGTGAGCTAGTTCTTCGTCGCTTGCCGCGCGCACTTCTGTGATATCGACATTAAAAACTAACTCTTTGCCAGCTAAAGGATGATTCGTGTCGACATCTACATTGAACTTGCCTGCTTTTACTACAACCACTTGTCTAGGGCCGTCTTCAGTGTTAATGGCGGTAATCATGCCAGGCTTCAAACGAGCATTCTGTTTCTTATCTCCAACTAAGTGCTTTAGAGGGACGCGTTGAACGGCGCCTTCTTGACGCTCACCGTAGGCATCTTTTGCGGCTAGGGTAACTTCTATTTTTTCGCCAGCTTGCTTGCCAGCCATTGCGGCCTCTAAGCCATCCAAAATATTGCCATGGCCATGCAGATAGGCCATAGGTTCGCCGGTTTCAGATGTTTCTAACTCTTGACCATCGTGGCTTAAACGATAGTGGAACGTGACGACAGAATCTTTATCAATTTGCATAACCGTTCTCCTAAAAAGGGTGTATTGTAATGCGTTTGGCGCTTTCTGGCTCGTTTAGAAAGCGGATATTTTATCTGAAAGTCGTCGTCGGTGTTGTCGTGGTAAAAAAAAGTTTAGTTTCTGCACTGTGTTTTCTATTATTGAGCCAGCTTAGTTGCACGTCTGTTTTGTCTGAGACTTTGAATAGACCCGCGCATCATACCGAGAATGGGTTTAAGAACCCGTATACCGGACCGATCACCAAAGGCCCCATTGGTTTTCTCAAAATGCGTTTTTTTGGTGATGACCCCTTTGCAGACCACGAGGCAGAAGCGGATAAAATGCCCATTGCACAGCCTCAGTATCAGGATATTCTGAGTCCACCGGAAGCTCCCCAAGTAACATGGTTGGGGCATTCAACGTTTTTAATTCAGTATAAAGGCAAGGCTATTCTGACAGACCCCATGCTTAGTGAACGGGCGTCGCCTGTTAGCTTTGCTGGGCCAAAGCGCTTAGTGGCAACGCCCATCACCTATGCCGACTTACCCGCAATTGACTACATTGTGATATCCCATAACCACTACGAACACTTGGATCTTGAGACCTTAGAGCAACTCGGAGATAGCCCTGTGATCTTAGTGCCTCTCAAATTGAAAGAATGGTTCGAAAGTGCAGGCTTGAATGCGTCGCGAGTATTAGAATTTGACTGGTGGGACCAAGCGAATTTCGGGGCAGTTTCTTTTGTAGCGACACCTTCGCAACACTGGTCTGCACGAGGCTTGTTCGATCGCAACGAGACTCTATGGGCCGCTTGGCACATTCAAATTGAAGACTTCAGTGTCTGGTTTGGCGGAGATACTGGTTATAACGAGGTGCAGTTTAAAGAAATCGGCGCTAAGTTCGGCGAAGTCGACTTGGGCTTAATACCTATCGGTGCCTATGCGCCGCGCTGGTTTATGGCGCAGCAACATATCGATCCTGAAGAGGCGGTCGTGGTGCATCAAGATATTCGAGCCAAGCGCAGCATTGGTATGCACTGGGGAACCTTTCAACTTTCAGCCGAACCCATGTTTGAACCGCAAGTAAGGTTAGCCCAAGCGGTGCAAGAGCACGGGCTTAAGCCTGATGAATTTGTTACGCTAGCGATTGGGGAAACTATTCTAGTCGACCCATGAGTTTAGGACTGAAGAATTAGATGATGAAACAGGTAACGGATGCCAAGTGGCTAAGAATGCTCATGATTACGCTCGGTTGCGTTTGCGTCGTGCTTGGCGTGATCGGACTGTTCGTGCCTATGATGCCTGGAGCTGTTTTTTTGATTCTGGCAGCGTGGTTTTTTGCACGCTCATCGGAACGTTTTCATGATTGGCTGCTAACACATCCGCGTTTAGGGCCAATTGTTTTAGCATGGCATGACGGCAGAGGCTTCGAGCGAAAGCTGCGAACTAGAATTCTAGCTCTGATGTGGGTCAGCATGACCGTGAGTATGCTTATACTTGGATCTATCTGGATCGCGCTTTTATTGGTGACGTGTGGCGCTGGCACAACCGCATTTATACTTAAGCAGCCTGTATACGATTAGCTGTTTGACGACATACAACTTTATGAAGGAATTCCATGGCGATTAATTGGTTTCCAGGGCACATGCACAAGGCCCGCAAGGAAATAAAAAAGGTTATCGACGAAGTCGATGTGGTGATTGAATTGCTAGATGCCAGAATACCTTTTAGCAGCGCGAACCCCTTAGTAAGTAGCCTTAAGGGAGATAAGCCTTGCATCAAAATCCTTAATAAAGCCGATTTGGCTGACCCGAAGCAAACGGAAGCATGGCAAGCGTATTTTGAAAAAGACAGTGCCGTGAAGACGCTCGCCCTTACAGCCACTAACGACAACAAAGTGAAGCTTATTGCTAAACTGTGCCGCAAACTCGCACCAGAAAAAGCCGACTCGGATAAGGGTATTAGTGCCATGATCATGGGCATTCCCAATGTGGGTAAGTCTACGTTGATCAACAGTATTGCTGGAAAGGCTATTGCCAAGGTAGGCAACGAGCCGGCAGTGACCAAACGGCAGCAAAAGATAAAACTGGATAATGGCATTACGCTTTCAGATACGCCCGGAATTTTGTGGCCTAAGCTCGAGCCGGAATTATGCGGGTACCGACTGGCAGCGACGGGTGCGGTAAAAGATACCGCCATGGAATATGAAGACGTGGCATTGGTTTTTCTGTCCGGGATATTGAAACTTTATCCTGATGCATTGCGCGAGCGCTTCCGTATAGATGAACTACCCGATGAAGAGCAAGCTGCATTGAAGCTTATTGGTTCGAAGCGAGGTTGTTTGCGTGCAGGCGGACTAGTCGACACACATCAAGCAGCAACCATTGTTTTGCAAGACTTTCGTAGCGGAAAAATGGGACCATTAACGCTTGAGACCCCAGAGATGATGGAACATGAGTTGGGAGAGTTTCGTGCCATGTTGCAAGCTAAGCGCGAAGCAGAAGAAGCAAAGAAAGCGAAGAAGTGAAGGGCTAAAGAGTGTTCTGCTTGACCCTTTGCGAGAGCTTGGCAAAATGAGCGCTGTTTTAGTCGAGAAGATAATGTGTCAGAACTAAGCCTAATACAATGTGCCTTGATCGCTTTGATTTTTGTTTGGAGCGGATTCGTGCGCTCGGGCTTAGGGTTTGGCGGCGCAGTTTTGTCGCTGCCCTTCTTGCTCTTAGTACACAGTGACGCACTTCTATACCTACCTATTATTGCTTTGCAGTTGATTTTCTTTTCTAGCTTGATTCTGTTTCAGAATCATCGAGCTACGCAACGAATCCGAAAAACCGGCGAGGAAGCCGAAGGCACCATTGACTGGGTGTATCTAAAAAAAGCCTTGATGATTATGATCATCCCCAAAATTATCGGCGTGTTTGGATTAATCACCATGCCAGTGACGGTTATGGGCGTGATTATTTTTTCAATTGTCTCTGTCTACGCGTTTTCGTACATTTTTAATAAGCCCTTTAAAAGCAAAAGTCGCACACTGGATACGGTATTTCTAATTCTAGGTGCGTATGTCAGCGGTACTTCGCTCATCGGGGCGCCTCTTCTCACCGCGGTATTCGCCACACATGTCGCAAAAGAAAAATTGCGCGATACCCTATTTGCGCTTTGGTTTATCTTGGTTTGGATTAAGATTGGCGCGTTCATCTATTTGAGCGTCGATTTTCAATTGGTCCATCAGTTATGGTTGTTGCCTTGCGCCGCTCTGGGTCATGTCTTGGGTTTGAAGTTCCATAAACGCCTGCAGGCAACGGACGCCGTCGCTTTTTATAGAGTGATGGGTGCTGTGTTGTTGTTAACGAGTGCTGTTGGTATGGCGCGACTTATTTGGTAATAATCAAATTAATTTTTTAACCTTGGGTGCCTAAGGGTATGAAGACATTTCTTCGACGTCTCGAAATTCTTAAATATTTAAATGATTCTTATAAAGCGCGTCGAGGGCCGATTGGCACCGAAGTGTTGGTTCAGCATGTGGTGGACACCGGTCATGCCGACGACTTGTCGATCAAGACGAAAAGCCTTTATCGCTTAATTCAGCGCGATTTAAAGTTTTTATTAGGCGAGTACGATGAAGAGGATGGCACCTACGATAACGTATTCGGACTAATGATGGCCCGAGGGCAGGGTAAGAGCCTACATTGGTCGCTCGACCCCTATGAGCAAATGTCTTATGACCTTGAGAAAATGCCCGCCTATATGGCCTTGGCCTTATCGATTACTCAAAAACATTTGACGCAGGTGCTACCTAGTTCAACACAAAGAGAGCTTTCCCGTGTATTTGAGACGGCAGAATCGCGCTTAGCTAAAAGTGAAAACAAGCTTAGCCCTAAACATTATAAGCGTTTGAGTGATTCGGTAGAGTTCTATCAGCGCGGGCAAAGCCTAGAAAGTCCTGACTTTGATATGATGGTATTAGACCGGATATACCAAGCGATCTTATTGGGTAAGCGTTTGAGTTTTTCCTATCAAAGCGGCGCAGACACGAAAGAGTATGATGTGCACCCCTATGGCGTCACGATTATGCTTCCCAAAGTGTATTTGATTGCCGTGAAGCATGAGTCGGCCGGAGATTCTCACGAACCAGCGTTTCGCAGTTTCTTAGTGCATAAAATTAGTGACCTTGAGGTCAGTGCTTTTAAGAATACTGTGCCAGAAGATTTTCGCATGCAGGAATACCTTGCTGAAGGCAGCATGGACCTTTTGCTCGATTATAAAGACAAGCAGTCCTACTCTATGCGGTTGCGGTTGCATGCTAAAAAAGACAGCAATTTAATTCGAGACTTAAAAGATAGCCCTATCCACTCCAACCAAGTTTTAAAGCAAGAAAGCAGTGACGTTTGGATACTCGAAGCTGAGGTGCGTCGCACGGTTCAGCTTCGTAATTGGTTGCTAGCTTTGGGTGCGCAAGCAAAAGTGTTAGAGCCTGAAATCATTATGCGAGACCTTTTACAGGCGTTGGAAGCGATGATCAAACAATATGCAGATTCAGAGTCCTAAGCTAGCCAAGGCATTAAAACCTTTGAGCGCCTCAGCAAATCTTAAATAGGCTCGACCAATACCAAGCGCATTTCTCGACCTTCAAAGATCTGACTAATCGCATCGCGTACAGAGTGAATGTTGTCAGCTTTGATACGGAAACGGAACTTTGTACCTTTTTGAGTGAAAGCGTTGATTCTAAACATGGTTAATCTCCTGGCTTGACGTTTGATCGAAGCATTTGCTGTCGACAGGAGATAGAATAAACATCATAGCGACACTTTGTGTCGCCTTTTGTTTTATTTAAGTAAGTGGTCTAGGCTTTTGTCATATGCGGGGGCGAAGGTCTTAAGAAAATACTGAACCTCTGTTTGTGCATCTTCGTGCAGGCGTTTAGATATTTCCTCGGCTGCATGCTGAAACTCGGTGTTACCTGCCCTTAACTCTGCATTGCATTTTAACCACGCAGATAAGCGATCGGCTGCTTTGAGCAAGCGCTGGTAGGTTTCGGGTAACTCGTGCTCAACCAGTACCTGGCGAAACTCATGCTGCATAGTTTCCGGTAACAGCGCGATTAGTTCATCTTCTGCTTGTTGCTCAACGCCTTTATACGCGGTACGCATGGCATCGCTGTGATACTTCACCGGCGTTGGCATGTCTCCCGTAATTACTTCGGTCGCGTCATGATATAAGCCACAGGTTGCAAGGCGGTTCGGGTCGATGGGCGCGTCAGAATATTGTTGGTTATGGATGATTCCGAGCACGTGAGCGATGGTCGCAACCTCCCAGGAGTGCACGGCAACGTCTTCGTGAATGGCATTACGCATCAAACTCCATCGTTTTATCCAGCGCAAGCGACTAACATAGGCAAAAAAGTGGCTCATAAAATACCGATACTATTTAAGGTCAATCAAACTAAAGCTAATGAAACCAAACTGTACACTAAGAGTCGAATCTAAAGAGCTCTCAAATCAGTTTGCACAATAGCATAATTTTAAGAACGGGAGTGTCAGATGCCAGAGTCGAATAAGCGTTGTCCTTGGTGTGGCGAAGATCCGTTATATCAGCATTATCACGACACCGTTTGGGGGCGCCCAGTCTACGATGATCAAGATCTGTTCGAAAAACTCTGCTTAGACGGCCAGCAAGCGGGTTTAAGTTGGATCACCATTCTACGCAAACAAGACACGTATCGTGACGCCTATGACGGATTTGATGCAGAAAAAATAGTCGAGTATGGCGATGACAAAATTGCGAACCTGCTTAGCAATCCTGGCGTTATTCGCAATCGCTTGAAAGTAAACTCAATCATAAAAAATGCTAGGGGGTTTATAGCGTTCCAAGACGAGTCGCAGACGTTTAGTGAGTTTTTATGGAGTTTCGTTGAGCATCAACCCACCCAAAACAACTTTGTTTCGATGTCTGAAGTGCCAGTGTTTACGGAAGCGTCCGAGAAGATGTCGAAGGCGCTAAAAAAGCGAGGGTTTACCTTTGTCGGCCCCACTATTTGCTACGCGTTTATGCAAGCGGTTGGTATGGTAAACGACCATTTAATTGCCTGCCCGCAGAAATTGGAATGCCGGCAAGTGGGTAAAAGTTGAGTTTTTTAGTCTGCATGTTTGCGTAGAACACTTTTCTCGCCTAAAACAAGTCAGTATAAGAACGTGTGGAGCGGCAGTGTGGTTAACGAAATCGATAATGTATTAAATTTCTGGTTTGAAGAGTTGGACGCTAGGCAGCATTGGGTGAAAGACGCGTATCTAGATGAAGATATTGCCAAGCGCTTTGGTGAGGTCCACGCTAAGGCTGGTCGCGGAGAACTCGCTCAGTGGCGCGAAACTGCCAGAGGGCGCCTAGCTGAGATTATCGTGCTGGATCAGTTCTCTAGAAATATTTATCGTGATGAAGCGGCATGCTTTGCCAATGATGAATTTGCTATATCGCTTTGCTTAGAAGCAATTGAGGCCCAAGCGGATGGAGAGCTCTCGGTTGCACAGAAGGCGTTTTTATACATGCCTTTAATGCACAGTGAAGAATTAGAACATCATGAGCTAGCGCTCAAGGTGTTTGCCCAAGCGGGCTTGGAAAACAACTTCGAATTTGAGAAAAAGCATTTGCGGATTATTGAGCGTTTTGGGCGTTATCCGCATAGGAATGAAATTCTTGGACGAGAGTCTACCGCTGAGGAGCATTCATTCCTGACGACTCCTGGTTCATCTTTTTGAGTCGCCTAATTGCATTCCCCTGCTTTAGTCAATATTGAGTAGCTTATGCATCTGCAAGCTTAAGCGCCACTGCGGATGCGCTAGACAGTAATCAAGAGCACGCTGAGTGTTCAATTCTTTTACGCCGTCTCTAGACTTCTCGCATAAAGGGTTAGCCTTGGGAGACAGAAAATAATACTGAGCGGGAAACGAGCTAAAACGCTCGGGTTGCGCGAGTTCTTGAGGGTAGACAAGTTTTAACTCGTTGCACGACTCAAGAACGACCTCAGCGCCGGCTTTAGGGCTGACGCAAATCCAATCGATGCCTTCAGGAGCGGCTAAAGTGCCATTGGTTTCTATTGCAACTTCAAACCCAAGTTCATGCATCGCATCTATTAGTGCTCGGTCTAATTGAAGTAGCGGCTCGCCGCCAGTGAAAATTACGTACGGCTTTCCTCCGGTTTGTTGCGGCCACAGAGCTAAAATTGCCTGAGCAAGGCTTTTGCTTTCAGAGAAAGAGCCGCCATTCTGTCCGTCTGTACCGAGGATGTCCGTGTCGCAAAAATCGCAAATTGCCGTGGCACGACTGCTTTCTCGGCCATTCCACAAATTACATTTGCTAAAACGACAGAACACAGCCGCCCGTCCGGCTCGAGCACCCTCACCTTGTAAGCTGTAAAACATTTCTTTTACTTTGTACGGCATAGACCTTTATTACCCTCTAGGGCTCTCCTACTTCTCACCAACAATTTCTTTAAGTGCCTCGTTGCGGCGCTCCATTTGTTGCGCGGCAGCTTTGGCGTTATCCATAACATTAACTGCCGACTCAATGCTTAGAGCGTCGCTTGGCTGTGTCGTGTTGTGTAAGGCTTGTTTTGTTATATCCGAGCTATGTGAATTATTTGAGCCAGTAAGCGTAATGGCCGGCACGGTCATTACGTCTTTGCTATCGATAACTCGTGTCGCGGCATCCTTGGCGACATCTTGATCTTCTGGCGGGGCATCGCTGAAATGCCATTGCCCTGACTCGTCTTGCCATTGATAAAGCTTAGTTGCTGATGGGCTAAGCTCATCGCCTGGCTCGCTTCCAAACGTCGAGCTCTCTATCAATTGCATATCTTGGGCACCTGCAGGGCTAGATGCCTTGCCCAACATATCTTGCAGTTTCGATGCAGCGGTTCTGGCTTTTTGTTGAATGTCCGTCGCAATCGAACCCAAACTAATCTGACTGCCATTTTGTTTGTAGTGTAAATACACCGGCATGCTTAGAGCGCCGACTAGAAGCGCTGCGGAAAATAATCTAAAAAGCCACTTCATGCGAGTATTTTCCTTAAATCACTTAAAATATGTTCATTCATTTGCTTGCCTGTTGCGGCAACAATGTTTTGAAACAAGAGCATGTCGTCCTTGTTTTCGTATGCTTTCAAGTTACAAGATAGTTTATACAGAGCAGTGTGTTGCAATTGTTCGGCTAATAACTCGGCTTCAAGTAATTTTTTGCGCACGTGTGTTTCTTCGATGTGGCTGCCGACTTTGTTGCGTACCCTTCTTATAGGTACGACTAAGCGAGCGTGCCATTGTGCCCGAATGGCTGCAATAGTATCTTCTTGGCCGTTCAGTACGTAAGATTGTTTCGTGCACCACAAACCAAACAGTAGCGAGACAATATCAATATTTAGCTCATCTTGTATTTTCAAAAATATAGTCTGAGATTGCTTAGACTCCCAAAGCGCTAGCGAGAAATTCCAGAACGGATTAGGCTCGAGTTGTGCTGTTGTCGGCATGATCATGTTCGCTTTGTTTGAAGTTATCCTGATTATCCGCTAAGTTTCGCGGCTAATTCCACCTTGATTGGCGTTTACATGTTAAAAATTTCGTCTATTGCGCTTAGGCGTGGCCCTGAACCGCTGCTTGAAGGCGCTGATGCCTTAATAACTGATGGTCAGCGTGTGGCTATAGTTGGCGCAAATGGCGCAGGCAAAACGAGTTTATTTAAGTTACTGCTTGGGCAGTTATCGCTCGACGCTGGTGACTTTAGTTTACCGGGTAATTGCCGTATCGCGCACATGGCCCAAGAGGTCGAAAGTTCGCAGCGTTCGGCCTTAGACCATGTGATGGACGGACATTCAGTATTTCGAGCACTAGAGGCTCGACTCGCAGAGGCTGAGCAAGCGGGCGACGAAATGGCAATTGCTCACCTTCATGGAGACTTAGAAGGGATCCACGCGTACAGTATTCCGGTCACCGCAAAAAAGCTGTTGCATGGTTTAGGGTTTTCCGAGCCTGAGCTTTCGCTGCCGGTAGCAAACTTTTCGGGTGGCTGGCGAATTCGCTTGAACTTGGCTCAAGCGCTTATGTGCCCGTCAGATCTTCTGCTCTTGGATGAACCGACCAACCACCTCGACTTAGATGCCATGCTTTGGCTAGAGCAATGGTTGAAGCAATATCGAGGTACCTTACTGTTTATTTCGCATGACAGAGACTTTATCGATTCGGTTGCGACCAGCATTTTGCACTTTGAACATAAGAAGCTGAACCAATATACGGGCACGTATTCTGATTTTGAAAGGCAGCGCGCCGAAAAGCTCGCTTTACAGCAGTCTCAATATGCCAAACAGCAGCAAAGAATTTCTGAAATTCATTCCTTTGTTAACCGTTTTCGAGCCAAAGCGACTAAGGCTAAACAGGCGCAAAGCCGTCTGAAAGAGCTTGAACGGATGGAATTGATTGCGCCAGCGCATGTCGACTCCCCCTTCAACTTTGAATTTCCTGAGGCGGAAAAACAGTCCAGTCCTTTGCTAAACCTATCAAAAGCGGATCTCGGCTATGACGCCAAGAACGTAATACTAAAAGGCTTTAATTGCTCGATTATACCTGGGCAGAGAATTGGTTTGTTAGGGCCAAATGGCGCGGGCAAATCGACACTAATAAAGTCTTTGGTAGGCGACCAAGCATTGGTCACGGGAGAAAGAACACAAGGCGAGCATTTACATATTGGCTATTTCGCACAGCATCAACTTGAGGCGCTTGATATGGGGGCTAGCCCCTTTTTGCATTTACAGCGCATGAGCCCGAAAGCCAGCGATCAAGATATTCGCAACTTCTTGGGAGGTTTTGATTTTCGTGGTGATGACGCTTTAGATCCAATCAAAAACTTCTCGGGCGGCGAAAAGGCGCGCTTGGCGCTTGCTATGATTGCCTGGCAGCGGCCAAACTTATTATTGCTTGATGAACCAACCAATCACCTAGACTTGGAAATGCGTCATGCCTTGACGATGGCTTTGCAGAACTTTTCTGGCGCCATCGTAGTGGTATCGCATGACCGCCACCTCTTAAAAAATACGGTGGACGATTTTTGGTTAGTCGCAAATGGCCGCGTCGAAGAGTTTGGCGGCACGTTAGTGGATTATGAGCAGTGGTTAAGTGAATATCAAAGGACCGAACCTTCAGCAGAATCAAATTTAGATGACTCGCAGCAAGGTGGCGTCAGCGAAAGCGCCGAGCAGCGCCGAGAACGCAAGAGAGAAGCGGCCGAACAGCGTAAAGCGTTGAGTCCGTTAAAGAAAGCCTGTCAAAAACTTGAAGTGCAAATGGAGAAACTTCAGGGCCAATTGCAGCAACTAGAAAACACACTTGCCGATTCAAGTCTTTACCAAGAGGCAAACAAAGAAAAACTTAAAAAGCTTTTAAGTGAGCAGGCCGGTGCACGGTCTAAACTTGAGGCCTCCGAGCTCGAATGGATGGAGATAAGCGAGAAAATTGAAACCTTAGAGGCTCGTTTTTAAAGAGTTTGCATTGTGATAACAATACGATACTGAAGGGGTCTTGAGGCTACAAAAGACCGAACCCATAATCAAGGAGGTAATTAGTTTTCGTACCTTCTGGCAGGAATCTAGAAGGGTTTGTATTCTGTATAGGGTTGTAGTTCATGCTAAAGGCTTTAAACGAACAGTTTAGCGATATGGAAGTCGAGTCAGTATCCGCCAAGATTACGGTAGATTTACTGTGTTATTTGACGACTCCTTTACTCATATTTTTTGGCTGGAAATCTTACGTCGATGGCCTGCACTTTTACGGTGCTAGCCTAATCATCTTTGCTGGAATCGCAGCGCTTAGTTTTGCTGCCTACAAGCGTTTTGGTAGTTGGTTTTTGCACAAAAACTTCATGATGGTTTGTTACTCCGCGTTTTACTTTTATCTGCTCATCACTGGCGGAGAAGAAGGCACCGGGATTTTCTGGCTCTATGCTTACCCTCTTCTCATCTTCTCCATCTTAGGGTTGCGCTCAGGGTCATTGATAATGGCTGCTATTTTGAGTATCTCAGGCATGATTCTCTTTGTGCCTAATTGGCTTGGTGTTGATGTGTTGTACGGCATGAATACGAAGCTGCGCTTTGCTGGTTCTATGGCTTTCGTCACCATTATGGCTTACTGCATGGAGCGAGCAAGAGTGCAGGCGACCCAGGCGCATCTTCGAGTAAGCGAAAGTCTTGAAGACCTTGCTCGCACGGATGAGCTGACTGGAATGCTGAATAGACGAGGTATTCAAGAGCGAGTTTCTGCTGAGCTGAGTCGAAGTCAAAGGCACAAGCAAGAAATGTCGATTGTGCTTTGTGATGCAGATTATTTTAAGCGCATCAACGACACCTATGGGCATGACGTAGGCGATGAAGCATTGCGCAAATTAGCCAAGCAACTGCAAGCAACAGTCCGCGTTAGTGACAGTGTTGGGCGCTGGGGCGGAGAAGAATTTATCTTGTTGTTACCTAATACGAGCATCGAAAAAGCATATTTGCTCGTTGAACGCATACGCATGCGCATCGCTTCCGAGCCTTTGGCGCTGAATGGTCGCTCTATTAAACTTTCGATTAGTTGTGGCTTAGCGTCTACAAAGTTTTCGAATGACTTAAGCAGCCTTCTTAAGTGCGCAGACATGAGTTTGTATGATGCGAAAGAGCAGGGTCGTAACTGCACTCGTCCGGTTATGCTGAAGGCGGGTTAGTTTTTCGGACATGAAAAAGGCGCAATTCTTTGCGCCTTTTTAGTTTTTGTGCAAGCTTACTGAGGCGCTGTATTTTCATTCACCGCTTTACTTGCCTCTTTTAAGCGCTTTTGAATTCTCATTTGGATCTTAGGCCCGACTTTTTTTGCGTGTGCCTTCGCTAGAGCCTGACTCTGGGCAGCTATCTTAGGTAAGGTCTTCAAGACATGTTGGCCTGTTTTGGTGGAAAAGAAAGCTAACATCTCTTTCATCTCTTCGGTCGAAAAGTTCTCGTCATATAATTCATAGAAAATCTCGTTTAGCGTATTGTTGACGATATATTCTTCGTACATCAAAGTTTTGGCTTCATCTTGAATAATGTCAGCAACGGCTTGATCTAAGTTTCCGTGGTGCTTAGTCAGTACTTCTAGCATTTGAATCGTGAGCATGCTCGCCATATACGATACTAGTTGCTCGCTGTCAGAGTAACGCATCATTTCGTCAATCATTTCACGCTTTTCTTTGTCGATTACAGCGCTATAGGCGGTTTGGCTTGAGAATATAAAAAGGAAGCAAAGTAAGAGCGCTTTCATGTGCACGTCCGTGTATTGTTATTAATTATGCCTGTATTTTTTGCGTATATTTAGCTGGAGTGCAAGTGCCCATTCCTGTTTTTCGTTGCTTTGAGTTAAAAATGAGCACTATATCGCTTAAATTTTTCTGAGAGGCGTACTTTCAAAAGCAACGCCAGACCATCCACTTTTAATGAAGTTGCGTATATTCTGATGATCAACCGCTTCAGGGTGAGCGAGCACGTCAGTGCGGTAGTAGTCACCGAATAGGTTTAGTGCCGAATTTTGGGCAAGTTGGTGTAATTGGGCAAACGCGAGAATCTTACATGAGCCTTGATTGCTGCCGAGCGCATTTTTTTGATCGCCAACAGTGAACGCGCACGCCTCAAAGTGGTAGTTAGTGTCAATACAAGACATGGTCTCAGCAAAGGTAATGGTACTAGGTGATGAGTTTAGTCGGGCTAAAAAATCGGTTTCGTTCATAATGCTTCCGCAGCGTTTCGTATGATTAATAAATGCTCGAGCTTATAGTCTTGCCTTTAGCGCATCAAGGCGCCAAGGTTTAACTTTAATCAACGTGGTAAAACGATTGAAAACAGAATTTATTTCTTCCCTTGCTCAAGTTGACAGCGCCGACTGGAATGCTTTGGTAGACGATAACGAACCCTTTTTACGTCATGAGTTTCTTTCCGCCTTAGAGCTCAGCGAAAGTGTATCTAAAGCGAAGGGGTGGCAGTCGCATCACTTTATCTGTGCCGATGACGCGGGAGAGTTACTGGCCGTCTCGCCTATGTATTTAAAATACCACTCCTATGGTGAGTATGTGTTTGATTGGGCATGGGCTGATGCGTATCAACGGCATGGTCTGTCCTACTACCCTAAATTGATCTCAGCCATTCCTTTTACCCCCAGTCAGTCTAGGCGCTTACTCATGCCGGCTTTAGTAAGTCCTGCTCGGCAGTTAGAGCTAAGCCGCGTATTCCAAAACGTGGTTGAGCAGGAGTGTAAGCGTTCGGGTTTGAGCTCAGCGCATGTGTTGTTTCCGAGCGCTGAGCAGGTTAAAAGTAAACTTTTTAAGGGCTGGATGGAGCGCAGGGCAACCCAATACCATTGGTTCAATCGTTCCTATACGAATTTTGAAGACTTTCTCACAGTGCTTAAGTCGAGCAAGCGTAAAAACATACGGAAAGAACGTAAAACCATAGCGAATAGCGGGATTACGACGCAATGGTATCGAGTAGACGAACTCAGCAATACGCTTCGGGAATGCTTCTATTCTTGCTATGAGAATACGTACCATCAGAGAGGGCAGCATGCTTATTTGAATCGAGCGTTCTTCGATTTGCTTTTTGATACGATGCCGCAAGCTTGTTTACTCTTGTTTGCATTTAATGGTGCAGGGAAAGCCATTGCCTGCTCGCTCTTTCTAAAAGGGAGTGAAACCCTCTATGGGCGTTACTGGGGCTGTATAGAAGAGGTGCCGTGCTTGCATTTCGAGCTTTGTTATTATCAAGGTATTGAATACTGCATTAAGCATAAACTTCACTGCTTCGATGCTGGCGCCCAGGGCGAACACAAGCTTTTACGAGGCTTCGAGCCACAGTGCACTTTCTCATACCACTTAATTCAGCATGCAGAGTTTGCCCATGCGATTGATCGCTTTTTAGAAGAAGAAAAAGAGCATGTAGAGCAGTATAGAGAAGACGCTAAAAGTTGGTTGCCGTATAAGAACGCAAACTAAGTCGCATATTTGGATTGGAACTTCTTACTTTATGCTTTACTTGGTTAGTAAATAGCATTAGAATTCGCGCCCCTGAACAGAACTGTATCTTTTAAATGATTGAAAGACGCTTAGTTCGCAATAAATTCTTCAAATATTAGTAATGGTAATTTGAATGCCTTCAGTAAAAATTAAAGAAAACGAGCCATTTGATATCGCTCTTCGTCGCTTCAAGCGTTCTTGTGAGAAAGCTGGTGTATTGTCAGAAGTACGTCGTCGTGAATTCTACGAGAAGCCAACTACGGTTCGTAAGCGTAAAGCTGCAGCAGCAGTTAAGCGTCACGCTAAGAAAGTTCAGCGTGAGCAACGTCGTTTCGAACGATTGTACTAAGATAAATTTTTCGCGTTTTGCGGATTAATTATGTCTGACTTAAGTTTGAAAGCGGAAATCTCCGCAGCGATGAAAGACGCTATGCGGGCGCGTGAAAAACAGCGCCTTGGCACTATTCGTCTTATTCTTGCAGAATTCAAACGTATAGAGGTAGACGAGCGTATTGATATTGATGACGCTCGATGCCTTGTTGTGCTCGATAAGATGCTAAAACAGCGTAAAGACTCGATATCTCAATTTGAGTCGGCTGGTCGCGATGACTTGGCAAATATCGAAGCGTTCGAAATGACTGTGATCCAAGGTTTTTTGCCAAAAGCATTGAGTGACGACGAAGTCGAAACGCTTATTGTTGCAGCAATGTCCGAGACAGGTGCTGAATCTGTTCGAGACATGGGCAAAGTAATGGCTATTCTTAAGCCAAAACTGCAAGGTCGTGCAGACGTTGGTAATGTCAGTCAACTGGTAAAAAAACGCCTCTCAAGTTAAGCTTTCAGCTAGATAAAACTTCTTTGCACGGAACAGCTTTAAATGTTCTGTGGCGTTCACGTTTCTGAAATCATAATGGACAATGCATGGCTGGACAGATTCCGAAAGGATTCATAGACGACTTGCTAGCTCGGCTTCCCATTGTCGATGTCGTATCCTCTCGCGTCACGCTCAAAAAAGCAGGTACAAGCTACAAAGCATGCTGCCCGTTTCATAATGAAAATACTCCCTCCTTTGTTGTGAATGCACAAAAAAACTTCTACCACTGCTTTGGCTGTGGCGTGAATGGCAATGCAATAAACTTTCTCCGCGACTACGAAAACCTCAGCTTTAACGAGGCCGTGGAAGAGCTTGCCAAACTTGCGGGCGTTGAGGTTCCTCGAGACGAGCGCGTAAAACAAATATATGACAACCAGAAAAAAATAGCAGACGCTGCGGAATATGCGGACAGTAAATATCGTGAAGCTTTAAAGAGTCACCCAGAGCGGCGTGTTGCGAAAGACTATTTATCTAAGAGAGGTCTGAGTGACGAAGTTATTCAGAGTTTTGGTGTTGGCTTTGCTCCTGCGCAGAAAGACTTTTTAAGCGAGAACTCAAACCCAACCATCATAAAAGGCTTATTGGAGGCGAAGCTTGTCTCCCAAAAATATGAGCGCCCTTTTGATTTGTTCCAGAATCGCTTGATGTTCCCGATCCGCAATATGCGAGGCAAAACAGTTGGGTTTGGTGGTCGTACCTTAGGCGATGACAAAGCGAAGTACATCAACTCCCCAGAATCGCCACTGTTTCATAAGAGTAGCGAAGTATATGGCTTGTATGAAGTATCTAAGGCTCTGCGTTCTATCGAGAGACTGCTTGTCGTTGAAGGCTATATGGATGTTGTATCTCTCGCGCAGTATGGCATTCATTACGCTGTAGCGACGCTAGGAACGGCCACAAACAACGAAAACTTAACTCAGTTGCTAAAGCGCAGTAAGACTCTCATATTTTGTTTTGATGGTGATCGCGCAGGTCTGAGTGCCGCGCGAAAAGCGATGGAGAACCTTTTACCCTTATTTGAGGACGGTTTTCAGATTTCATTTTTGATCTTGCCCGAAGGTGAGGATCCTGACACGCTCGTTAGGCAAGAAGGCGCCAAGCAGTTTGAAGCACGAGTTGATCGAGCGCTCCCTCTTTCTGAGTTTTTCTTCCAGATTTACAGTGAAGGGCTAAATTTGGAGCAACTAGAGCATCGCGGCGTTTTGAGAAGTCGTGCTCGTGAGTTATTGGACGCCTTGCCCAAGGGCACAATGAAATCCGGCTTATGGGATCGTTTAAATGAGTTGACCTCATCCTCTCGATTTCAAAAGAAAACGGATCGTAAATTTTCTTATGCGCAGCGAGATCTGGTAGAGAATAAAGTGCTACGTACTCAAGATGCAGCGATCTGCGTCGGGCTCTACTATGCTCCGGAATACGCTAAGGCTTTGAGCCTTGTTAAAGAGCAGCTTCAAGGGTGTGATCAAGCAATACAGTTGTCGGCATACATTGTAGAGCACGACCATAAGAATCAAGAAGATTTCTTATTCTCGTTGGCGACGGATCACCTAGGATTTAGAGACCAATTCTCTGCTATGTTTTCGCGTTTAGAGCGAATTCCCAGTGAAGAAGACGCAATTGAAGAGCTAAAATTTATTGTTCAGCGTCTCGAAACCAAAAAAAAACGTGATGATGCGCTTAGAGCGACTAAACTGAAGACATTACCTAGCCAGTTAACAGTTGAAGAGCGGGCGCGAGTTCAATCGGTGTCGTCAAAAGCGGCAGAATGATTATTTAATTTGTTAACAAGGTTGATTTCTATTAATTCGGCCATACATTGAGTTGGTCGGCTGAATATATTTCCGTATAATGGCCGATCATTTTTTGATCGACCACCAGATAATTAGGGTGCACATGTCAGGCAAGTCACAACAGTCACGTTTAAAAGATCTTATTGCACGCGGTAAAGAGCAAGGTTACCTGACTTACTCCGAAGTGAATGATCACCTTCCGGAAGATATAGCTGATCCGGATCAGGTTGAAGACATTATCCGTATGATCAACGACATGGGAATCCAAGTCGTTGAAACAGCTCCAGATTCCGATTCATTGCTTATGTCCGATGGCGACTCGACTGATGAAGTCGCGGCTGCCGAAGCAGCGGCTGCATTAGCAGCGGTAGAAACAGAAGCTGGACGAACAACAGACCCAGTGCGCATGTATATGCGAGAAATGGGTACCGTAGAGCTACTAACGCGCGACGGCGAAATTAGAATCGCCAAGCGTATAGAGGAAGGTTTGCGCGATGTTATGGCATCCGTCGCTCATTATCCTGGTTCAGTAGCTTCTATTCTTCAAGAGTACGATCGAATCGTCGAAGAAGAAGGGCGCTTGAGCGATGTTCTGACGGGTTACTTAGACCCCGAAGATGTGGTTGCTACGCCCGCGCCAGTTCACGTAGACAAGTCTAAAGTTGCTGATGGTGCCGCAAAAGGCTCAGATGACGAAGATGAAGAAGAGGCGGATACTGGCCCAGATCCAGAAGAAGCTCGTGAGCGCTTTGAAGCGATTCGCTTACAGTTATTCAAAGCTCTAGAGGTTCAAGAAAAGCACGGTCGTTCAAGTAAAGAGACGGTTAAAGAACTGAATAAGTTAGGCGAACTGTTTGCACCAATAAAGCTTAATGCGAAGCAGTTTGACCGACTTGTACTTCAGGTTCGAACGACTAACGAGATTGTTCGCTTTAACGAACGTAAAATTATGAACATGTGTTCGCGTCGTTGTGGCATGGAGCGTAAAGAATTTATTAAACGTTTCCCTGGAAACGAAGGCAACATGGCTTGGGTCGACGACATCATCGCAGAAGGTCACCCTGCTGCGGCTAAATTGAGCGAGTTCAGAGACGAAATCGTTCGAGCTCAGCGCAAAATAGCGACAATGTCTAATGAAACAGGCCTTAAGATTTCTGAGATTAAAGACGTAAATCGTCGGATGTCTATTGGTGAAGCAAAGGCGCGTCGTGCTAAGAAAGAAATGGTTGAGGCTAACCTACGACTCGTTATATCCATTGCTAAAAAATACACCAACCGTGGTTTGCAGTTCTTAGACTTGATTCAAGAAGGCAATATCGGCTTGATGAAAGCTGTCGACAAGTTTGAATATCGTCGCGGTTATAAGTTTTCTACCTATGCAACATGGTGGATTCGTCAGGCGATTACTCGCTCGATAGCTGATCAGGCTCGAACCATTCGTATTCCGGTGCACATGATCGAGACGATCAATAAGTTGAACCGAATCTCGCGTCAAATGCTCCAGGAAATGGGCCGAGAGCCTACTCCAGAAGAGCTAGGCGAGCGAATGGAAATGCCGGAAGATAAGGTACGTAAAGTTCTTAAAATTGCGAAAGAGCCGATTTCGATGGAAACGCCGATTGGTGACGATGAAGATTCGCACTTAGGTGACTTCATCGAAGACAATATGGCTGAATCTCCGATTGATACCGCGACAGGCGAAGGCCTTAAAGAAGCGACTAAGACAGTATTAGCGGGCCTAACTGCTCGTGAAGCAAAAGTACTGCGTATGCGCTTTGGTATCGAAATGAATACAGACCACACATTGGAAGAAGTAGGTAAGCAATTTGACGTAACGCGAGAGCGTATTCGTCAAATCGAAGCGAAGGCCTTGCGTAAATTGCGTCATCCAACGCGTTCTGATCACTTAAGAAGCTTTTTAGACGAATAATCGTCTAGCAAAGTTCAAAAGGGCGCATTATAATGCGCCCTTTATTTTTGCCCCTTTTGCTTTAACTCAGCTTAGAGCACGCGCAGCCTCAAGGGGTTCCAGGTCTGAATTGGTACAGACTAAAAACACAAGCCAAGCAATGTGCCCCCTTAGCTCAGTTGGTTAGAGCACCCGACTCGTAATCGGTAGGTCCCCTGTTCAAGTCAGGGAGGGGGCACCATTTCCTCTTTAGAATTTTTTCCTGTGGTGTGGGAACCATATGTTGGCCATTTGGCCACTTTATGGTCTCCTAGTTTACCTGTTTTGGCCAAAATAAGCTTAATCGCTGACCATACTCTTTACATCCCCCCGACCTAGCTAAGACGTTCAAGCGCCTATTGGATATTGTGCAAATATAGGCGGCGCGCTTTCCCCGCATATTTAATTCTTTTCTCTGCTTTTCAGTGCGTGTAAGGTGTGCCTTGCTTACTTAATTTGGACTGAAGAATTGATGATCAACTTTGAGACATTCCCGACAGACAAAGACCCGCAGGCGTTAATCTCATCCATTAATCACGTCAGGCGCCAGCATGATAGTCTTTATTTGCTAAGAGTGATGACTGATATTAGTGGGGCAGAAGCGGTGGTATGGGGGGCAGACAATATCGGCTTTGGGCAATATGAATACGTATATAAAACCGGTAAAAAAGGGGTATGGCCGATCATCTCATTCACTCCTAGTATAGAGAATATTAGTATTAACGTACTCAATGGCTTTAAGGGTTATGAGTCGGCATTAGAAAAAATCGGCCCGGGTAAAACGACACCGAATACACTGCTACTGCATAAGTTTTCGGACATCAATAAGCCTGCACTCGAGAAGTTCATTAAGCGGGTTTATCAAGATATTCAGCAGCTTCATCTAAAATAGCGCTAACCACCGTTATCTCGATTAGACGAAAGATTCGCTGATAACTCATGGGCCGTGTCTAAACCAGGGGCTTTCTTTGCGCCAGCCTTCTTGTCTTCAAAGGCTAGTTAGAAAATATGAGTGCGATGAGACACATGGTAAGATGCGGTCATCGCAACTCATATCATGGATAAAAGCTGTACGATGATATCCAGCACTGCAGTAAAAAAAGCGGAAAACGCAATGAAAAATGCCACCAGTTATCATAACTGGCGGCAGGCAGCCGAGGCTTATGACGAACTGAATGGTTTTCATCACTGGCGCGAACAGCCTGAATCACCTTATTACCCCTATGCGTTATTACAAGAGCAAATTCAAACGCTCAAATCCTATCGTAAACGCCATCAAATTAAGCCTTTAGTGGCCTATCTACAAGAAGGCCTGCACCGAACTCTTGGCGAGCTATCAGACGAGCATTTATATAGCGTCTCTAGCACAGGCACTAAAAATCTCATTGACGAATATCTTGACGAAATTGTGTCGACGGTCGACTATTTGTGCGACAACGATTTCGAAGGCTTATCACACAGCACTAAGGTAAAACTGTTTAAGCATGCTAGAAAGAACTTTGGCCAATCTGCCTTAATGCTTAGTGGTGGTGGCGCCTTTGGTATTTACCACTTTGGCATTGTGAAAGCGCTCATCGAACAAAACCTGCTCCCTAAAGTTATTGCGGGCAGCAGTATGGGGGCGATTGTCACCGGCTTTGTGGGCACTCATACAGACATCGAAATACTTGAAGCTCTAGACGACCCCGCCAGCCAGAATTTTAGCCCCATCAAGCTTCAATCATTTGGAACAGCCATTATATCAAGGTCTATCTTAGACACCCATCAACTGGAAGAATGTATATCAGCTAACATACCAGAGGCGACATTTCTCGAGGCTTATCTCCGCACGGGTCGAGTCATTAACATCACGATATCGCCCACCAGAGCCGGACAAAAGCCCAGAATCCTTAATTACAAAACCGCGCCTCACGTGTTAGTCACACATGCTGTCAAAGCCTCGTGCTCTATTCCATTTCTATTTCCCGCCACCAAACTGATGGCCAAAAACAGTGACGGTAAAATAGAACCTTATATGGTTACAGAGAGCTGGGCCGATGGGGCGGTAAGTACAGATATCCCCATGGCGCGCATGGGGCGCTTGCATAATGCCAACCATTTTATCGTTAGCCAGACCAATCCTCATGTACTCCCCTTTGTGAAGAACAGATTAAAATCAGGTGTCATGCCATTTCTGATGGATCTCACCAGCTCATCCATACACGCGCAGTGGCACCAATTTATCACCGTCACCAAAAAACGTGTCAAAAGCAGAGAAGTTCGGTTTTGGATGGACCGGGCAGATGCCTTACTCGGGCAAGACTATCTTGGGGATATTAATCTACACCCAGACTTTCCTTTAACCCAGTACTTAAACGTGATGGTGAACCCTGGTGAAAAAGCAATTGATGCCTATGTACTCGCGGGGGAACGTTCTACTTGGCCCATGATAGCCATGATTAGAAATCAAACGAGAATTAGCAGGGCTCTGGCAGATTGCAATCAGCGCTTGTCTCAAGAATAGAGTAAGAAGAAAAATGAACGCATTTATTTTGGAGGATAGCGTGCCTTTTTTCATATCTTGGCGATAAGGTTTTTATCGTAGTTTTGATACATTAGCTCTTCTTAACTGTGTGGCCACATTTCTCCTTACATAGGAACGTACTTTTAGCCCTTCTTTCGGTCATCTAAATTTTTAGAAGCTCAGACCAAAATGCCTGCCGCCGAGGTCGGGCATTCGAAGCTCAATTTCTGCTTTATTTCAGCATACGGCGTTGAACTCTTGATATAGCTTTTGGTAGCAGTTGTTAAATATGGGCCAAGTATCAAGCAACGCATCACTTTGGCCTCTTTTGGCCATGGCTTCCATCTCGACGCACAGTGCGTGCAGCTCCAAGCCACTAATATTAGCGGCTACGCCTTTATTTGTGGTAGCTAGACAATAACGAACGCTTTGTGCTCTTTTCATTTGAAATCAAGCTCACTTTCGTTAGTTATCTCAAAATTCATTTTGGCTGATATGCGATGAATGACACAAAATAATTGAACGTCAGCAATGTGCTACTTCCCGCCTAAGCAAGAATGACACTTTATTGCGCGATTACATCTCGATTTTATTTTTGTTGGAAGGGCTGAATCGACCAGATTCAACCATCACTAGAACACTCGAGAAATAAGGCTGTCAGGTATCACATTGATTAAATGACTGAGCACCGACCAAGGCATTTTAGGCACGATGATATTTGAAGATTTCTTTTCGATTCCAGCGACGATGGTTTTAGCGGCGGCTTCGGGTGTTATGACGAAGGGGTATTTTTCCATGTCCTTAGCCAGTTCGGTGGCAACAAACCCAGGGTGAACTGTGGTCACGCTGATGCCTTTGTTTTTTAACTCCATTCTGACTGCGCCTAGATAATTTGAAAACCCGGCTTTAGAGCCAGAATAAGCTGCACTGCCGGGAATCCCTCTAAAGGCAGAGACCGACGAAACTCCAACGATTTGTCCTTTGGTTTTTGATTCCCGAAAAAGCCGAGCGGCGGCATCCACAGTCGCCATTGCAGAGATCAAGTTAACCTGAATAATCTTGCGATTTACTTCAAAGTCGCCTTTTCCCGTGCGATGAACAGCAGTAATACCCGCGTTGGCGATTACAATATCAACGCCACCTAGCTCTTCTGATATCGAAGTGAGTGTTGGCAGGATTTGTTGGTCATTTGCGACGTCTAGAGCGCGTATCGCTACCACGGCACCTTGTTTAGACAGCTTGTTCTTCAGAGCTTCGAGTCTATCTAGTCGACGGGCGATTAGTCCGAGGGCATAGCCTTTGTTTGCATATTCAATGGCAATGGCTTCGCCGATACCGGAGGACGCGCCCGTGATAATGACTTTTTTCATAGTTTTAGCTTATAAGTAAGGAGGGTGTTAAGCGCAATGAAATCGCCGTCCCTGAGGGTTTATTCAGACATATAGAAGGCAGGAAATGCAAAAAAATACTCATTCTTGCCAAGAGAGCTTAATTCGAGGTGGTTGTATGGCGCCCAAAATGGCCTTTGCATACCCACGGTATATTGTGGGTATGCAAAGGCGCTTTGTACTTAGTTCTTTTAGATGGCTTTTGCTTTCTCGCGCGCTTTGTTTGCTTCTTTTGTTTTGCCCATTTGGTTTAGCGCTTGGGCTTCCCCATTATAGGCTAACGCGCTTGGTTGGTGCTGCGCCAATAGATGGTA
>JAWUYI010000117.1:0-33453 GCA_034110885.1 Oleiphilaceae bacterium | reverse complement strand
CACACTAAGGGCGTCATGATTCTTTCGTCTTACCTTTCGACTCTCTTTGCAAAGCACAAAGCAATGCCTTTCTCAGCAAGCATCGCATTTGAGCAGTCCTATGGAGAAGTGGACGGAGACAGCGCCTCACTTGCCGAACTATGTGCTTTGATTTCATCTCTTGGAAATCGCCCAATTAAGCAGCAGTTTGCAATCACGGGTTCGGTCAACCAATTCGGAGAAGTTCAGCCAGTCGGCGGCGTGAATGACAAGGTTGAAGGCTTTTACGATGCATGCGAAATCTTAGGACTTACGGGAGATCAGGCTGTGATAATGCCGGCTACGAACCAGCCCAACCTTATGGTGAATAAAAAAGTCGTTGACGCTATTCGGGCTAAGAAATTCCGCATTTTCACCGTGAGTAATGTCGATGAGGCGCTTGCTTTATTGCTCGGTGAGCATCCCGGCAAGCTCAACGCAAAGGGTCAGTACCCTAAAAAGTCAGTATATGGCTCTATCCTTCATAACTTTGAAGAACTGCGCAAGCAGGCGATGGAAGAAGACGCATCAGAGGGTGAGGGCTAGCGCGCTAGGTACGCTAAGCGCCAAGTATTTCCCTAAACGTTAGGTTTATCCGTGGATGATCGACCTTTTTGGTTTTTGGAACTTGGTGCAACCACGCCTGTTGAATGTCTGAGGTCATCACCAATAGGCTGTTATGTGGCAAGAAATACCGGTGACGGATACCGCTAGATTTGTCATGTTTCGGCTTTAGTTGAAAACTTCGCGTTGCACCGAGCGAATACGACGCAATGACAGCGTCAGGGTTGAGCTCAGGCTCATCATCTGCATGCCACGCGACACTATCTTGTCCATCTCGATATAAATTGCATAATACGGAGTTGAAGCTCTGTCCTAACTCCCGTGTAATCGTATTCTTAAGGCTTTTAACGCTCGGGTGCCAAGGTTCAGGCTTGAATACTTGGTTAGAATAAGTATAGCTTGAGGCCTCATCACCCATCCATACCTGCATGCGAGGCACCGGTACCCATCTACCGTGCATTCTGAGTTTAGGTTGAGACCAGTTTAGTTCGCTCATTAGGGTCTCTAACATATGATCCGCTAGGGTTTGAGGAAGGAATGACTCGTGCACCGTAAGTGTTCCAGGATTCAAGCTGAATGTCGTTTTGTGCTTTATGTCGCCGCATTCGAGTGAGCCATCGCCAAACAATGAACCTTGCAAGCTTACTAACTCCTAATGATATACATCGTCAACTACTATTGCGTTCTCGCATGGTAGCGTTAACACTTACCATAACTTAGCTTAAGGAATTAGTGCAATTATGTCGTGGCGTAGTTTTATTCTTGTTTGTTTGATGAATATGTTTGTGGTTGAAAAAGTGTTGGCTGAGTTGCTCGAATACCATGGCTCGCTCACACCCGGAGGTATTGTGGTTGGCAAAGTCACGCCTGGGGATTTCGTCTCTTTGAACGGGCAAGCAGTGCGAGTGTCGAACGATGGGTACTTTGTTTTTGGGTTTGGTCGCGATGCGGAGTTAACTCAGGGTTTATTAGTTCGTTCAGCCGAACAAGAAGATTTGGTTAAGCTGACCTTGGCGCCTCGTGAATATGCGATCCAAAAGGTTGAAGGTGTGCCAAAGCAGACCGTAACCCCGAGTAAAGAAAACTTGGCTCGCATATCTTCTGAAGCAAAGTTGGTGCGGCAGGCCCGCGCAAGTGTCACCGACCGTTTAGATTTCTTGGAAGCGTTTGAGCTTCCAGCCAATGGCCGAGTAACTGGTGTGTATGGCAGTCAGCGTTTCTATAACGGTGTTCCAAAACGGCCGCACTTTGGGGTGGATTACGCAGGGCCTGTTGGTACTCCGGTTCGAGCTCCAGCTAGCGGAATAGTAACCTTAGTTCACCCCGATATGTTTTACTCTGGCGGTACCTTGATTGTCGATCACGGACAAGAGCTTAGCTCTACGTTTATTCATCTGAGTGAAGTGCTCGTTAAAGAAGGGCAGGAAGTTAAGAAGGGTGATGTGATTGCTAAAATTGGAAAAGGTGGTCGAGCAACTGGCCCGCATTTGGATTGGCGAATGAATTGGCGGGACCAACGGCTTGATCCCGAATTAATGCTCCAACTTCGTTTGCCGGAAACTTTCTATTTTCCCAATAAGCTCTGACCACAAACACGCAATATATTTCCATTATGTGTTTGTGAGTCTGGATGGCAAAAGAAGCTAATGGCTTCGGCTACATCTAAAGGTAAGCCGCCTTGAGAAAAGGAGTTTGAGCGCCGACCAAGCTCACGTGGCACCAATGGCACTTTACTGGTCATGCGCGTTTCGATAAATCCAGGTGCCACAGCATTAATGGTTATATTGCTCTCTAGCTCTCGAGATAATGAGTCTACATAGCCAATTAATCCGCCCTTAGAACTCGCATAGTTTGTTTGGCCAAAATTCCCAGCAATGCCCGAGATAGAACTAACGCATACTAAACGTCCATTCTTGTTAATGGCATTTTTGGCGAGCAAGCTAGTGTTAAGTGCAATGATTGTTTCTAGGTTTATGTTCATAACACTATTCCAGAAACTAGAATTCATATTACGCAGTGTTTTGTCTCTCGTAATGCCTGCATTGTGGACGATGATATCGATTAGCCCTAGTTGAGATGTGATTGCTTGGACCAACTCTTCCACTGCGTTTTTACTAGAGAGGTCAATCGCTAGTGCATGCCCGCCAATATTAGAAGCAAACTGGGTGAGCATTGCTTTGTTGGCCGGGAAATCTAGGCAAACGACGACCGCGCCGTCGCGAGCAAGCACTCTTGCTGTTTCAGCTCCGATTCCGAACGCTGCGCCCGTAACAAGTGCGGTTTTTCCAGCCAATGGCTTGTGCCAATTGTTGCTTTGGCTACGTATTTTACTGGCCTTAATACTTTGGCCTGTTATGTAGGACGATTTGCGCGAGATGAAAAAGGCTAGGCTAGCAAGAAGGCTCTTCTCCGCGCCAGACTCAAGTTCTATAACGTTTGCCGAAGCGCCTTTATTTCCTATTTCTTTCGCAAGCGATCGAACAAAACTAAGCGCTGCTTCGCGACATGTGTGCTGGGCTACGGTCGCGCAAGCAGTGTAGTGGTTCGTTAACACGATAACTCTACCGTTCTGCTTAAGATGTTTTAACGCACTATGGAAAAAAAAGTAGAGCGCCTTTAGGTCTTGTGCATCTTGTAGTCCGGTCGCATCAAAAATCAAGGCTTTGAATTTATGGTTAGATTCGCGATTGAAATTGATTGAATCAACCTTCACGCCTTTTGGGTGCGCGGCATTACTATAAAGCTTCGCTTTTGCAGGGTCATCCCAGTTCGGAGCCATAATTTGCGCAGAGCTAGAGGCTAGAGCAGAAATGGCATGGCGCAAAGCGCGTGCGTGGACCGCTCCAGCCACCAAAATGCGACCACGCACCTTAGTTAGAGAAAGTTCCGGTGAGCGAAGTAGGGTGGGTGGCGTAGGAAGTCCCACTGCGCTTGCAATGCTTTTTCCTAGGTCTGACTGAACTGCGCGAGTGTAAATATCGTTCATTATTTCTACTTAATTTTTAATGAGTTAACGGATTCTCTGGAGCATGCTAATCTAAATACATATGCCATCATTTTGAACTGTTTCATCGGATATGAACAGAGGCAATATTATTACTTATAAGGTAAAACAAATGAGCGAAACCGAGTTAGAGGCGCTAGCGGATCAGCCGGATCTTAAGCAAACTTCAGTAAACCAATATGCGCAAGAGTGGGTCACGCACCTAAAGAGCCATAATCGCATGTTAACCGTGCTTTCGGTCGTCTTAATGTTAGTCGGAATTGTATTGGCAGGGGCCTTAATAGTTGGGTATTTTTCTCAGGTGAAGCTTGAAGGCGAGTTAAACCAATCGAAATCACATATTGTTGCCCTCGATGAACGCTTAAATTCAGAGATAGAGCACTCAAAGAGTGTGCAGGCTGAGCTAGAACAGGTAAACCAGACAAAAACATTTCTCGAACAGCTAAAAGGTGATACGGCTAGTCAACTTGCGATTACAAACGAGATGGTGGATGCCCAGAATCAAAAAATCGTAATGTTAGAAACAGAAAAAAGCATGCTCAGAGCGGCCGTTCAAGAGCTTGAAGCGTCCGCTGCGCGTAAAGATCAACGGAACATATTGCTGAGCAATCAACTTAACTCAATTAAGAGCGAGCTTGCTCAGCGCAAAACAGCGTATCAAGCATTAGCTAAGCGCAATAAAGAAACACAGGAAGAGATGAATCGTTTAGCAGGTTTGGTTGGCGATCAGCAGAGCGAGATAGAGAATATCGAGTCAGCATACTCAAAACGTTTGGCCAGTATTAGAACGCTAGAGGCAAAGATACGTAAGTTAGAAAGTGAGAGATTAGCGGTCGAAGAGAGTAAGGTGCAAGCGGCCGATACATCATCGGCCTATCAAGAGATCACTGCGCCGCCTTCGAAGAGAACGCAGGCACAGAGTGTTAATCACCATGATGTCGCGTCCCAACCAATTGTAGGAACGCCAGACAAGCCAAGTTCAGTCACCACGCCATTAAGCAAAAGTGTCTCGCAACCGAAAACTAGCGGCGCGCCGATTGTTGACCCTAACCAAATTCAGGTCGACTAAACAATGAGAGAGGCCTGCATTGTGAATGCAGGCCTGAAGTGCTGACTATTACCAAAATTCACATATATTGTTTTGTAATCAAATGCGTCTTTTAGAGTGCATTATGTTGTTAATAAAAAACATTTATATCGTTTAAAAACAATAAAATATAAGACTTTTATCGAAATCACATTAATTCATGAAGATCCAAATAATCTTCAATCGAGTCTCCAGTTACATAAAGCTGTTCTGCGTCTTTGTAGTTCGTAAGTTTGTCACCTATCTTTAGACACAGGTTTTATAAAACTCGCAGTTTCGAGCTAAATTATTTCGCATCTGCGTTGCTTAATTCTCGTGAGATGGTTCTGCCATCTGATGTCTTGGAGAAGAAGTTACGAATGTCATCATCAAAATCTATTAGACCCAGTATGCGCATCGGATCATCTGCGCTGCTGGATGCAAGTCGGAATATGATTTCGTTTCATGAGTCATTGGTCGCCTTGAATGAGCGCTGCTCTGTTTGGCCCAAAATAGTAGAATATTCAGAGTATCTTGAGAACTACCCAGCGTTGCTTGATGCATTGTCACGACTGCATTCTGAGTCGCTTCTAGACTTTGAAAGGGGCTTGTTTTGTTCATGGGTCAGTCTAATGGTGGGTAGCCACTTAGGTCTGAGTGACAAGCGCTTGCGGGCTTTGTATATTTCAGGCCTAGCGCAAGACATTGGCAATTATGAAACCGATATTAATGCAACATCGTACCTTAAAAAATTAAAGCACCGGTTTGGCTTAGGAGCATCACAAGAAGGTATTACCTCTCTTCGTGAGCGACAGCAAGCGCATGCCTTGGTGAGCAGCAGCATGATTGAATCTGCCATTCCAGATGACTCCCATATAGCGGAATTAGTTCTACATCATCATGCTGACGAAGACGGTATGGGCTACCCCCGTAATGTTGGGGAAGCTCAGTTGAGCCAGGATATGCAGATATTGGTCGTTGCGAACCGGCTTTGTGACAGGATGCAGGATTCAGGTGGCTATGAAGAGCTTTTTGCTAGCATACCCACTTTGAAGCTTGCGAGCGCAATGTATTTTACGCGAGTCAATGGCGCCTACTATGAGCTATTGCATGCGGCTAAAAAGTCCTTACCTTGGAGCGAAGAAAGCCTAGTAAATCGAGAACGTTTAACCAAGCAGGGTGCAATTATTAAAAAGTTAACTGATGCGTCTGTTCAGTTGAGCGCGGAGTTAATTCACTTTGAGCATGTAAATTCTGTCAGGTTGATAAGGCTGAAAGTCAAACGGCTTGACTTGTTTCGGAACGAAAGTGGCTTACAGTACAATTTAGATCAAGGTGCATGCGCAGACGAAATGCAGCTTTGCATGGATGCGCTCCCTGAATTTCTGGGTTCTTGGCAAGGACTGTTAAAAGACGCTCAAAAGCGTTTGCCAGCTAGCCATACAGAGTCTGTCCTCCTTGTTAAAAATATCCTACAAGAAGCTTTGGAGGTTTTGCACAAACCAAAACCCTTTAGCTTGTTCGTGTAACAATAATTTCCTATCTTTGGCATCTATAGATACTAGAACACCTCCGCGTGTGTGCAGTGTTCGGCGGAATTTTCGGTAACCATCTGTTAGCCTGCATTTTTACATCTTGTACTTAGATGCCCATTCATTTTTTGTATTTCTAAGGTTTGTTCATGCAAGAACGGTTTCAAGAAGCGAGCGTGTTGCATCAGTCAGGTAAACTCTCTGAAGCGGAAACGATTTATAGAGAGTTGTTGGCAAGCAATAATTCCCACCCCGTAGTGTCAGCCAGGCTAGCAATTCTGCTGCTGCAAAGTCAGCGTGGTCGCGAAGCGTTGCCCCTTTTCAGTCAAGCAATTGAGCAGCTTCCTCCGGATGCTGGGCTGCTATCGCATGCGGTCAATCTAGCGAGTCAGTTAGGTGAAAATGATTTTGCTGAGAATTGGTTAAAGAAACTGATGGCTGTTCAAACAGGTAATGCCGCGCTTGCTAATCAATATGCCGGTGTGTTGATTGCTAATCATAAAGAATCAGAAGCACTGGACCTGATCAAGCAGCTATTGAAATCAGAGCCCCAAAATGCAAATTTGTATAACCTCAAAGGTATGGCGCAAAGTCGCTTAGGTGATGGCGATAAGGCATTTAAGAGTTTTCAGAAAGCGCTGCGCTTGAACCCGGGCCAGATAGGTGTCGTTCGAAATCTTATAATTCACGGTAAAACCCGAAAAGAGCCTTTGCTTGAAGAGATAATGCCTCAGTACGAAGCTAAGCTTCGACAAGGTGGCCTAGATCCAGCTGCTCAAATGAATATTGCTTACATCTTAAGCATGTATTATGAAAAAAGAGGTGACGCAGATAAGAGCTTTGAGTATTTAGCGCTTGGAAATCGCTTGAACCGTTCAAGCTATCAATACCTGCACGCCGATACTCAGAAGCAGTTCAAAGTGCTTATGGATGGGATCACCGATGAGTTTCTAAGTGAGGTTGAGAGTGTTGCTATTAACGATGCCGCACCAATTTTCATTATTGGTATGCCTCGGTCTGGAACAACCTTGATCGAACAGATACTGTCTAGCCACTCATTGGTAAGTGGGGAAGGCGAACTGCAAACTATGCGTCAGGAATTTGAGGTATTTGGCGATCGTATTCTTGCAGATGGCGATAATGTAGAAGTTTTGAAAAGCAGGGCGTCTGCGTTGGCACAGGCGGCAAAGAGCTATTTAGAGCATGTGCGCCTCATGCAGGCTCAAAGTGGTCGAGGCTCCTGTCAATACTTTACAGACAAGATGCCATACAACTTTATGATGGCGGGTTACATAGCGGCGATTTTTCCAAACGCAAAGATTATTCATTGTACCCGCGATCCCATTGAAACGTGCTTCTCTGTATTTAAGCAGAACTTTAGTGGCTCGCATGCGTATTCCAATGAGCTGATTGAGCTAGGGCAATATTACACCCTTTACCAAGACCTTATGGCGAGTTGGAATCAAAAGTTCCCTGGTCGTATCTATGAAGCGAACTATGAAAAAATGGTTTCCGATTCCGAATCGCAAATCGAGGCATTGTTAGCATTCTGTGGTTTAGACTTTGAGCCCGAGTGCCTAATGTTTCATAAGAACAAACGGGCGGTCAGAACGGCAAGTGTGGCGCAAGTCAGGCAACCTATCTATAAAGACGCTGTTAAGGCGTCAAAACCTTTTGAGAAGCAGTTACAGCCGCTTATTGATGCGATTACAACAGGTAGCGGGCGTATAGTAAGAAGCTAGGTCAGAGTTGAAGAATAAAAAATAAAAAATAAAAAATAAAAAGGCAGAACTAGTTGAGCTAGATCTGCCTTTTTGTTCGCGTCAGAAGCGCTGTTTTTTATATCCGGCGACGGAACAAAGGGGTCTTTTGATCATTAGCTGCTTGATAAGTTTCGCTAAAGTCAGAAAATCCAGCCAAGGCAGCTTCAGCATCGCAATCTTCGCGAATTGCAAAGCTATTGAACCCACAGCGCATTAGGAAAAATAGTTGATCGCGCATAACGTCACCAATCGCGCGTAACTCGCCATTAAACCCTAGTCGTTCGCGCACATGTCGCGCTATTGAATAGCCACGTCCGTCTGCGAATTTTGGAAAGTTAATGGCAATCACAGGCAATTCATTCGCACAGTTAGGAAGCTCTTCTGGAGCTTCTTCACTATCGATCCAAACGCCAAGGTCATCTCGTGCTAACACGGATTCTTGGTTAGCCAAAAAATATGCCATCGGCACAAGAGTCTTGCCTGCAGGCAGGCTTCCGGAAAAGTCCTTGTCGAGCGTTTGCCAATCATTCTCTGTTATAACGCTATTACTAATTAGCTTTGGCATATACACGCTCCTTAAAGGGGTCGATTCCTACACGTTTGTATGTGTCGATGAATAGTTCATCTTCATGACGGTTTTCAACGTATACTGCAATGATCTTCTTGATAACTTCTGGCATATCGGCGCGAGCGAAGGACGGGCCCAAAATCTTACCAATTGCCGCATTTCGGCCTGAGTCGCCACCGAGCGAGACTTGATAAAATTCTTGGCCTCGCTTGTCTACGCCAAGAACACCGATGTTTCCAACGTGGTGGTGACCACATGCGTTCATGCAGCCTGAAATGTTCAGTTCAATTTCACCTAAATCGTATAAATAATCAAGATTGTCGAAGGTTAACTGAATCTGTTCTGCAACGGGGATCGACTTCGCATTGGCCAACCCACAAAAGTCTCCGCCTGGGCAGCATATAATGTCAGTAAGCATGCCTAAGTTTGGCGTGGCAAAGCCAGCTGCTTTTAGTTCTTGCCATAGTTCGTAGAGTGCGTCTTGGCGCACATCTCCTAGCACGAGGTTCTGATCATGCGTGACACGTACTTCACCGAAGCTATATTTGTCCGCTAAGTCTGCGATTGTATCAAGTTGCAGGTCGGTCACATCGCCCGGAGGAATGCCTGTTTTCTTAAGCGTGAGAGTAACAATTTGATAACCGGGCGTTTTATTTTAGTCAGTGCATCGCTTGAGCCAATTAGCGAAGCCCTTCGAGCTCGCAACAGCGTTTGTTAAGGGTTGAGGTTGTTTGCTTAATGAATGATACGCCGGTTCAGTGAAAAAGCCTTTCATTCGGTCAATTTCGTCGACGGTAAGACGCGTGTCACTGTCTTTGATATGCGCCCATTCTGCTTCAACCATTTCTTTAAAGGTCGCTGGCGTAAGTGCTTTCACAAGAATCTTGATTCTTGCTTTGTATTTGTTGTCGCGTCTGCCGTGTCGGTTGTAGACACGAAGAATTGCTTCAAGGTACGTCAGTAAGTCTAGCTCTGGTAGAAACTCATGGATTAATGAGCCAATCACCGGTGTGCGGCCTAGGCCTCCACCTACGAATACTTTGAAGCCCGTTTCGCCAGCGCTATTTTTTATAACTTCTAAGCCGATATCGTGAACAAGAATTGCAGCTCGGTCTGCACTAGGGCATGCGTTTACAGCGATCTTGAATTTGCGCGGCAGGAATGCAAATTCGGGATGGAATGTCGACCATTGTCGAATGATTTCGCAATACGGGCGAGGGTCGGTTACTTCATCGGCAATTACGCCTGCGAACTGATCGGTGGTTGTGTTTCGAATGCAGTTGCCACTCGTTTGGACTGCATGCATTTCTACTTCGGCAAGTTCAGCAAGAATATCAGGCACATCTGCAATTTCTGGCCAATTGAACTGCACGTTTTGACGCGTGGTAAAGTGCGCATATCCCTTATCATACTTTCTAGAGACAGTAGCTAGAGCCCGGACTTGCTTGCTGTTGATCATTCCGTAGGGGATGGCCACTCGCAGCATTGGTGCGTGGCGCTGCACGTATAAACCGTTTTGGAGTCTAAGTGGAAGATATTCGTCAGCACCTAAGGTGCCGTCAAAATAGCGACGTGTCTGATCTCGGAATTGGTTTACGCGATCTTGTATGATTTGCGTATCAATACCATCGTACTTGTACATAATAAATCTCGGCGAACGTGAGTTGCTATAAGTCCCAAGCTAGTGCAGGAAACTGCTTCTAGCGCGGTCAATAAATTTGCCGGCATAGTAGCAGCTTTGCAAACAGCATAAAACTGATAAAAAATTCCATAAATATATCAAAATGGAATAAGGTTTATGTGTCATAGTTTAAGACTGGTGATAGCCACCTTTCTGCTTTTGTTATATCCATTCCTTTGCGCTCTGCATAGCGTGTTACTTGGTCTTTTGTGATCTTACCGACCGAGAAATATTTAGACTCAGGGTGCGAATAGTAAAAGCCCGAAACGGATGCTGCCGGAGTCATGGCGAAATGTTCAGTCAGCTCCATGCCCGCATTGTTAGTCGCGTCTAGCAATGAAAACAAGGCCTCTTTCTCTGTATGGTCCGGGCACGCAGGGTAGCCAGGCGCGGGGCGAATGCCCTGGTATTTTTCTTTAATCAAAGAGTCGTTGTCTAGCGACTCGTCACGAGCATAGCCCCAGTGCTCTTTTCGTACTTGAGCGTGCATGTACTCTGCAAATGCTTCTGCAAGACGGTCTGCAATGGCCTTAACCATAATCGAGTTATAGTCGTCATGTTGGGCTTCAAATTCTTTTGCAATGGTTTCGACGCCAATCCCTGATGTAACGGCAAAGCCACCAATATAATCTTGAACGCCAGAGTCTTCAGGGGCAATGAAGTCTGCAAGCGACAAGTTAGGTTTGCCTTCCACCTCCAGTTGTTGTCGCAGATGGTGAAGGCGAGTGAGTTCTTCTGTTCGGCTTTCATCGGTGTATACAATAACCGTGTCGTCTTCAGTGCTGGCTGCTGGCCAAAAGCCAACGACGCCGTTCGCTTTGATACGTGCATCATTGATCATGCGGTCAAGCATTGTTTGCGCATCGCCAAAGAGATTTGTTGCTGCTTCACCGATCGTTTCGTCACTCAGTATTTTGGGGTACTTGCCGACCAAGTCCCAAGAGATGAAGAAAGGTGTCCAGTCGATATACTCGACGAGATCGGCCAATGGAACATCGTTAAACACCTTTACCCCTGTAAAGCTTGGCTTTGGCGCCTCATAACCGTTCCATTCAATGGGCGCTTTGTTCTCACACGCTTGAGCATAGCTGCGCAGAGATTTTTGGCTCACTCGGTTCTTCCTGCGCTCACGAACCAATTCATACTCGGAGCGAATATCTTGTGAATACTTTTCTGACTGACCTTCGCTTAACAAAGAAGTTGCGACGCTTACTGAGCGCGATGCGTCGGTGACGTAAACAACAACATTGTTTTGATATTGCGGGTCAATTTTAACAGCCGTATGCGCTTTAGATGTCGTGGCGCCGCCAATCATAAGTGGAATATCTAGCCCTTCGCGTTGCATTTCTTTCGCAACGTAAACCATTTCGTCAAGCGATGGAGTGATCAGTCCGCTTACGCCAACAATATCTACCTTATGTTCTTTCGCTGCAGCAATGATCTTTTCAGCGGGAACCATTACACCAAGGTCAATCACTTCATAGTTGTTGCACTGCAATACGACACCGACAATGTTCTTACCGATGTCGTGAACATCGCCTTTGGCGGTAGCCATAAGGATCTTGCCTTTCGTTTGAATCTTGTCGCCTTTCTCTTCTTCAATGTAAGGAATCAAGTGTGCTACAGCTTGTTTCATCACGCGTGCACTTTTAACAACTTGCGGTAGAAACATTTTACCGGCGCCAAACAGGTCGCCGACGACGTTCATGCCATCCATCAGCGCGCCTTCAATGACTTCGATCGGGCGAGAGGCTTGTTGTCGCGCTTCTTCTGTGTCATCAAGAATGTGCGATGTAATGCCTTTCACAAGGGCGTGCTCGAGGCGTTTAGTTACAGGTAACGAACGCCACTCTTGGTTTTCAACTTGTTTCTCAACGCCTGAGCCCCTGAACTGATCAGCAATTTCAAGTAAGCGGTCGGTAGAGTCGTTGCGTTTGTTGAGTACAACATCTTCAACGCGCTCCTTTAACAGAGGGTCGATTTCATCATAAATGACCAACTGGCCTGGGTTGACGATCCCCATATTCATGCCAGCTTGAATGGCGTGATAGAGGAAGACAGAGTGGATAGCTTCACGAACCGCATCGTTTCCGCGGAACGAAAATGAAACGTTGCTCACACCACCAGAAATATTTGCGTGGGGCAGATTCTTTTTAATCCAACGAGTGGCCTCTATAAAGTCAACGGCATAGTTGTTGTGCTCGTCGATTCCCGTTGCGACAGCAAAGATATTGGGGTCGAAAATGATATCTTGCGGTGGCATGCCCAAGGTTGTGAGCGTGTCGTAAGAGCGTTTACAGATTTCGATCTTGCGCTCATACGTATCCGCTTGTCCTTTTTCATCGAAGGCCATCACAACAACAGCTGCGCCATAGCGCATGCATGCCTTGGCGTGTTTTATAAACGCTTCGTCACCTTCTTTTAAACTGATTGAGTTGACGACAGCCTTGCCTTGAATGTTTTTGAGGCCAGCCTCAATCACTTCCCATTTTGACGAGTCAACCATGATTGGAACCCGGGATATATCGGGTTCTGATGCGATGAGGTTTAAGAAATGTTGCATCGCTTCTTTCGACTCAAGCATGCCTTCATCCATGTTGATGTCGATAATCTGTGCACCGTTTTCTACTTGGTCTCGGGCAACATCAAGCGCTTCTTCAAATTTCTCTTCTTTAATTAGGCGCAAAAACTTTCTTGAACCGGTGACGTTGGTGCGTTCGCCTACGTTAATAAATAGGGTGCTTTCGTCAGCAACAAAGGCTTCAAGTCCTGCTAAACGAAACTTGACAGGAACCTTAGGGATTTGGCGAGCAGGGTATTTGCTTACATGTTTCGCGATCGCTGCAATGTGTTCTGGTGTCGATCCACAGCAGCCGCCAATAATGTTAATCGAATTGCTTTGAGCAAAGGTCTCGACAATTTTTGCCATTTCCTCATCAGTTTGATCATACTCACCAAACTCGTTGGGAAGGCCTGCATTTGGATGGGCGCTTACGTAGCAGTCGGCCTTAGCGGACAACTCTTCAATATATGGTCGCAAGGCATCCGCGCCTAACGCGCAGTTAAAGCCTA
Organism: Oleiphilaceae bacterium; assembly: GCA_034110885.1. Taxonomy (GTDB): domain Bacteria; phylum Pseudomonadota; class Gammaproteobacteria; order Pseudomonadales; family Oleiphilaceae; genus PZPK01. The sequence continues at coordinate 20,185 of JAWUYI010000117.1, read as the reverse complement.
TAGAGAGTGGCTTGCAGTGTTTAACCGAGTAAAGAAATGCTTCGGCTGTCTGGCCCGAAAGTGTGCGGCCCGAGGCATCGGTGATGGTGCCAGAAATCATGATTGGGAGAGTGTTGCCGCTGTCTATAAAATACTGTTCAGTCGCATAAATTGCCGCTTTCGCATTAAGCGTATCGAAGATTGTTTCGATAAGAATGATGTCCGATCCACCCTCGGTTAGGGCTTTCACGGCTTCATAATAGTTGTCGTAAAGTTCTTCGAAAGTGACGTTGCGATAGCCTGGATTATTAACGTCTGGGCTGATTGACGCTGTGCGCGATGTTGGACCAACTGCGCCTGCGACAAAGCGTGGTCTATCCGGTGTTTCAACCGTCTTTTTGTCAGCTTCCTCACGAGCAATGCGTGCAGCTTCGAAATTAAGTTCGTACACAAGATCTTCCATGCCGTAATCAGCTTGCGAGACCTGAGTAGAATTGAATGTGTTGGTTTCGATAATATCTGCGCCAGCATCTAGATACTCACGGTGAATATCTGCAATGGCCTTTGCTTGGGTTAAGCAGAGTAAGTCGTTATTGCCTTTAACATCCTGACCGAAGTCTGCAAAGCGGTCGCCTCGGTAGTCTTGTTCAGTAAACCCTAGTCGCTGAATCATTGTTCCCATTGCGCCATCAAGAATAAGAATACGGTTTTGGATAACGTCTAGCAGACGAGCTGTGCGAGGGTTGGTCTGAGTCATGAAAAATTCCGTGTGTACCGAGGCTTAAAAGCTATAAGCATAGTGGCTTATAGCGCTTTATAAAGGAGCGCATCATACTATATCAAAATCTATATTGAAATATTTTGATATAGTTTATACCCGACTAATTTAGTAAGTCTTTATCCTGAGCTGTAAAACGATTAGAATGCCGTGGTCAATTTTTATTAGGTGTGTAGTTTTATGGTCACGGTTTCTGAATCAGCGCAGGGTTATCTAGGGCAGTTAATCTCGAATCAAGAAGATACGGGTATGGGTGTGCGAATGTTTGTTACGCAACCCGGAACTAAGATGGCGGAAACATGCCTTGCATACTGCAAGACGGAAGATATTGTTGTTGACGATACTGTGGTTCAGCTTGAAGGGTTTAAGCTTTACATCGAAACCAAGAGTATCCCGTTTCTAGAGGAAGCTTACGTAGATTACGCGGAGGAAAAAATGGGCGGCCAGTTAACAATCAAGGCGCCCAATGCAAAAATGCCCCGCGTTGATGAAAACTCGAGTTTGGAAGAACGCATAGCTTATCTATTAGTTACAGATATAAACCCGGGCTTGGCCTCTCATGGTGGTGAGGTTTCTTTAGTGGAGTTGACTGAAGATAACGTCGCTATTCTTAAATTTGGCGGCGGTTGTCAAGGTTGTAGTGCTGTTTCTATTACATTGAAAGATGGTGTCGAGAAGCGTCTGTTGGAAGTCATCCCAGACCTCAAAGCCGTTAAAGATGCGACCGATCACACCGTGACGGAAAACGCATACTACAAGTAGGATGCGTTTTCACATACTTAAAATCGCGTTTTGTCGCGCTCGCGCCAAAGCTGAGTCGCTTCATTCATGCAGTCTTCTTGACTACATTGCGGCTTAATTGCTTTAAGTGCGATTGCAGCGGTACTAATGATGGCTGCTTCTGAATACTCAAGCTCCTCGCTAAGAGTTTCGCCTCCGCGCCATGCTTCTTTCATTTCATCAAGCGTTAAGTCTTCAGGTTTAACGTGTCTTCTCGCAAATAAAGCAGGCCATTCTTCCTGGGCTAGCACGCCATTTGTACAGTGATACGTTATTGCTACATTGTCAGGATTGCGCTCAAATTCACCACCTTCACCTTTAAGGACGCAGAGAGACGAATAGCCGAGTGCTTTTCCCGCATGTTGGTGTAGAGGCGCATACGGCGGGTGAAAAATACCTTGTAATACTGCTGGAGCTGAAAGAGGGTTGATGAGTCGCGATAAGGAGTGGACAGGGGATCGCAAGCCAAGTACCGATCGCATGTCTATCATTTTAGCTAAGGGCTCGCACAAACTGTTTAAAGGTGAATAGCAGAAGTTGCTGCTGTCCAAGGCGCGGCTGCACTCCTCCCACGTTGAGCAAACTGGTAGGTTTAAGGCGCGCAGTATGCTCTCTGTGTATATTCGATTGTTGGTATGGCCGCTCGCGCCATGCATAAATACTCTATATCCGGCTTGGGCCACCAATAGTGCTGAGAAGATAAACCATGGCAGATGTCTTCGCTTTCCGGCATAGGACGACCAGTCTAGATCAGCAGTGAGACCTTCAGGTGTTTTGAGAAATGCCTTTACGGCCTTAACGAAGCCGGCTAGTTCTTCGGCTGTCTCTTCCTTTACACGGATTAGCATTAAAAACGCACCGAGTTGAAGGTCTTCTGCTTCGCCATTGAGAATCATGCTCATTGCGGAAAAAGCTTCTTCTTCTGTAAAGGAGCGGCTGCCTTTCTTACCTTTGCCTAGAATGCGAACGTATTGTGCAAACGGATGTTCTGGAACGCTAAGTTTGATGTTTTCATGAATCATGGTTTACGTCGATGCTTATAGGCAATTTGTTGGTTTAGGGAGGCCTGCAATTTTGCTTGCTAGCTTTGCAGGGCTGTTTGGGAAGAGTTTCAGTAAATAGAGGCTATTGCCCTTGTCTTCACCGAGTTCGTTTTTGATATGTTTCACTAGAACGCGCATGGCGGGGCTGAGTTCGAATTCGGCGTAAAATTCACGTAGTAGATGAATGACTTCCCAGTGCTCATCTGTCAAAGAGACGCCTTCATCAAGCGCAATTTCGTGGGCAATGAGTTCGTCCCAGTCATCTAGGTTGATCAAAAAGCCCTGAGAGTCGCGCGGAATCATCGCTTAAAACCAGCTGATTGTTTTATTGTGCAGCAATGCTTGCTGCACAAACTCTTGATAGGATATTCCTCGTGTGCGAGTTTCGCCACGCGTGTTGGTGAGGTTTTCTGTGTCGCCTAATAGATCTTCTGAAAGGCCGCGAGCCTTGTGGTCATCGCATAAAGTAAGTACAGGCTTTCCGCTCGTTTCCTCAAGTTCTGCGATTAACTCGCGGTCAAGCAGCGAGTAACACGCATCTTCGATAAGTAGCACGGTATCGCCGCTCGTGATTGCTCTTGTTAATGAATCATAGAGCCTGATGTGCTCTTGGCTCTTGTTGATCGTATGTAATGTGCTCACTATAAAATCCTAGAACCGCATAACGATATCGTGACCGGCATATAGTGCCGATAATTCTTCGTCGTTCAATGCGCTGCATTCTTGAGACAGGGAGTTGATGTCCAAGTCAAAACGACGTTCATCTTTTTGTGTGATATAGAGTTTACTGATGCCATAGAGAGGAAAGGCCTTTAGCGCTTTTTGAAGCTCTTTTCGGCCTAAGAACTTGGCATTTTGCCCAGGCAGTAATAGGCGAGAACCAGCGCCATCAAACAAAATGCTAATGTCTTGTTCAAAGCTTGCGCCGGCTAATGCTAAGTCGAAAGCCTCTTGGGCCGCACTGTTTGCTAGTCCGTCGCTTGTGATACAGATCAGAATTCGTTTGCTGGTCACATCATCCACCAAAACTAATTGAACGATCGGCATGGATCATGGCGTCAATCCACTGGCCTAGTCCAGATAACTCTGCATCTGCAGCAAGGTTAAAGTGTGTTTTGTTGTGTCGTTTGGCCTCTCGCTCGTCAATCAAGCCTCGGCGTGCAGCTGCTGCTATGCAGGTCACCATGTCTATATTATGCTCGCGAGCTAAGTCCGTCCAGGCGGCGTATATGTTGAATTCATCTTGTGGTGGTGTCGCAAGGGATGTGCTTAGGTGCACTGCATCCTGATAAAGGAATACGCGATAGATTTCATGGCCTTCGCTTAGCACGGCTTTGCAAAAGTTAAGGGCGCTGTATGCAGCCTGAGTGCTGTATGGCGCGCCTTGTATGAGAACGGCAAACTTCACGTATGTCTTTCCTTAAACGTAAAAAGCCCTGCAAGAGCAGGGCTTTAAATCGAGCTAGACCTTACTCGTCGCCACCAAAAGCGCCAAGTAAATGAAGCAAGCTTAGGAATAAATTATAGATAGATACGTAAAGGCTGATCGTAGCCATTATGTAGTTACGCTCACCGCCGTTAATGATCGCGCCAGTTTGAAACAAAATAGCGGCTGAAGAGAATAGTACGAAGCCTGCTGAAATCATCATTTGCAGACCAGGAATGCTTGTAAAGAAGCTTAGAACCATTGCGCCTAGCAATACGAAAAAGCCCACCGTAATAAAACCAGCTAAGAAGCTAAAGTCTTTCTTGGTCACTAGCGCGTATGCGGAAAGACCGAAGAATACAAATGCTGTGAGGCCAAGTGCGTTCGCAACAACAGGCATTGCGCCAGCGCCGGCAAACATGCCGATGATGGGTCCCAGTGTGTAGCCCATGAAGCCAGTTAGTGCGAATGTACTCAAAAGGCCCCATGCACTATTGCTCAGTTTAGCTGTAAGGAAAAACAAGCCATAAAAGCCTACCAAGGTAATCAAAATCCCAGGGCGCGGCATATCCATTGACAAATAAGCAACAAGAGCTGAAAAAGCAACGGTTAAACCCAGTAGCATATAAGTGTTCTTTAGAACGCCCGCTACATCACCACTAACTTGAGCTTGGCTGCCGGAGCCCATAAATTGACCAAGTTTGTCTTGGTCTGCGGCTGCAACCTTGCTCTGTGGAAACTGTTTGTTTTGCATCAAATTACTCCGATTGAAAGTGTATTGGTCTTACGTTTACGTATGATACGTATAATAAGGCCACAATTCCAAAAAACAACATACAATTCTTTCAGAATAGCCGTTGACAGCTATTTTTTTTCCGGTAATATGCACACCCGTTGTCACCGAGAGGCGGCAACAAAGAAATGTGGTGGGCTGGCAGAGTGGTCGAATGCACTGGTCTTGAAAACCAGCGTCGGTTAATAGCCGACCCGGGGTTCGAATCCCTGGCCCACCGCCATTTTTCTTCCTCATAAAAAATCAAATGCTTACAGCCTTGTTGCGTCGTCGTTGCCAAATCGCTGTCGTTTCGTATTCGTGCGAATACTGCTCATTGTGTCACTTTGAGTAATTAACCTTAAGTAGTTCTAAAATTACCTTTGCCGTATCGGGTCGATCTGCTGGGACATTCTTGGCGTAGTTCTTTCTAGTGTTTATGTGCCAGGCGCTACGTGGTCTCAGCCAAGGCAAATGCTGATGCTTAGCTGTCTTCGCATAAGGTATGCCGGCTAGAGGTGTTGGTTGTCTGGAGGACTTTTGTGCGCTTTTAGAAGAGCGGCTTCTTAGAATACGCCAGAATGTCATTCAAAATTGGCCTTAGATCGGAGAAGCGATGCTCGACACCTTCAATCAGATGTGCGCTATAAAGCATAAAACATTATTGATTTACCGAGCGAGCGATCTCACGTCTCGTCTCCGTGATGTGCGTAAGTAGGAGAAGCGTAGCAATAACGGGTTTTGCGATAATTACAAAGACTAATACGCTCGCAATGACGACATCGCTGTCAGTATGTTCGGTAGATACAGTTGCGTTAACCTTGCTCATAAAAAAGACACTGAAGTCCCAAGCAGCATGAACAATGATTGCAGGCCAAATACTCTTAGTCGTTATGCGCAAAGCGCCTAACAACAGGCCAGCTGAGAACGCAGTTACAACCTGAACGCTCGTTTCCAAAAACGGCTTGCCGTGGACCCAATTAGCATAGTGAGCAAGGCCGAACACTAATGCTGTAAACACTACCGCTTTTAATTCTCCAAAGCTTTGGCTAATGCCGTTTTGAAGCACTCCTCGAAACAGTAACTCCTCAAACGCAGCGATGAACACACTCATCAGCGCAAGTAGGGCAAAACCTGAGAGCGGAAACACAGTGAAAAGTGATGTTTGGGAGTCAGCGAAGATGAGCTGCAAGCCGGAAATGAGGAGCACGATCGAAGGGAGCGAAAGTGCCCCCAAAACCCAATTTAAATGCGCCTGTGCAAATGTTTTGATCCCAATAGCCGACCAAAGTCGAGTGTAGATAGTCAGAATCACTATGCTCAAAAGCAGAATCGCTTCAAAAGGAAGATGTTTTATAATGTCCGACGCGTTATTTACGTCAGTGCTTTTATTAAATGTCTTTGACCCAAAAAGATCTGGAGCTGTAAGTAGAGAGAGATAAGTAATCAAGACGATGAAGGCAAAGGACAAAGCATGCGTTCTTGCGAACAGACTGGCTGTGTCTCTGAAAGGGAGCGGTTTGGTCGTCATCGATTTTGCCTGAGTGGAGCGGTGAGCAAAGCATAGACCACAATCGCACGTCGCACTCGATATGCAGCTGGGCTAAAAACGCTCAGCATACCGCTCGAATAACACACCAAATGGCCTTTCTGAGCATTCGCCAATACAATTTGGAATCATATCTAAACGCCCCGAAACAACGTCATCGCTAAGTCAACTTTGAGTTCGCAGGGCGTTTAATTGTACGATTCAACCAATGAAAGGGGGTAGCCTACAAATCGTCAGGCTAGCCATCTATGAAGACAGGTGCAATACCGAAGGACCAGATGATTACCGTTCCAACTCGTGTTGTAACGAGATAGACTAAACCGACCGCTAGAATCGCGCCTTCGAACAGGAAAGCTCTGTCTTGCGGAATGCGCATTACTATCGGGAGACCTTTGTGCAGCAAGTATCCTGAACAAACGGCGGCAAAAACAAAAACGAGCATGTTTACCCAAGGAACCGGATACAGGATAGAGAATCCAGCGATAAAAAGCGGCGTACACGCGTATGCCATCAATGCGATTCCGTTTGCAGCCTGCTCATCTTGCTCAGCACCATAAGTTTTTGCCATCCAGTCAATCATGTATCCGATGAAAAACACGCCAAACAACATTGCCAAATATGTCAGTCCGCTAAGGATGAGCGCGCTGTCCGTTGACAGCTTTACGAGGTTACCGTCACCAACCCTCCAACCAATTTGAGTGGTCGAAATGTACGCACATACGGGGGCGATAGCGGCCAGAATGCAGAGGTAGGCAACGAAGAGACGCGTCGGCATGACATGTTCTTTTCTAATTTCTTGCCACTCTCTTGTAGGGTGAGTAGCCAATCCGAATACGTGGGACATCAACATGGTGAGCACCTTTATCAGTTATATTGTTACTTTTACGCTCAAAAACTAAGACCGGATTCGCCCACTTAGAACACTTACACATAACTGGCACTGCTTTAAGCGTCAAGAGGACTTAGAGAATGGAGTAACTCTGTAACTGTTTGCCTCATTCAATAAATTTAACCGCTGCTCGTTCGCATTTGAGACAAAGTGAGCCAAAAAATTTTTAAAAAAATGCCAAGGCATTAGGTCTGCTTTTATCGACAAGTTGACCCTCACAAATAAACAAATCCGGGCGTTTTGTCCGAACGATTCTTAGGCGCTAGATTTGGTCTGTAGCATAAAAGTTTCGGTCTCTTCATTAGTATGTTTTCATTTAAGATCGAACGCCGTTTTACATTGTCGGGGGTGTCCATTATTTATCAAATGTAATCAGCTTCTAAATTCAAGCGTCGGTTTCCCGTGACGTCCTAGCATTTGTCTGGCTAGTTCTGCGTGATAACTATTTGCGCGACACTTTTTGTCGCTCTACTTTGCAGAATAGCGGTTAAGCTCAAATTGACTAGGAGAACGTAGATGCTTGCCCAGCCACTCGAATTAGTACGCATGCCACCGGCGCCGAAGAGGTCAACGCATTCAAGGCTGGCGCATCCAATTGTTCCAAAGGTACGCTTGAATGAACGCGAATACCTTGCGTTGCTTGGTGAGATGTTCGATTCGCTTCGTACAACGGATCGCGCGTCAAAAAGCGTCTTAGACAAGTCTGTGTGTATGATCAAAAGGCTAAGCTCCATGCGTAAAGCCTTTGATGCTATAAGTGAAGTCATGTTAGCGCAATTGGGTGCCTTCGAGACTCAAGGTGAGCTTGCATCAACAAGCGAAGTGTATTTTTTAGAGTGGGGAGATGCGCGGGAAGGATGTGGCGACATCATTTATCTTTGTCGCTCGGTCTGCGAGCGCGAGAGCCCCTTTAATAGCTGGATTTCTTCGAGGGTATTGTCGGTAAGTCAGCATGTTTTAGAACGTGCGCTACTGAGAGCTGGGTTTGAAACGGCTAAGGTCGAGCTGAACGACGAACTAATGTATGCCGAATCTCTAGCGCGTTCGCTTTTTGAGCTATTCAAAGCGCATAAACTTTACGGCAAAGTTTACGAGTCGGAATGCACAAAGTTAATCAACAAAGGTTGGCATTGCTCTATTTCACTAGGGTGCACGAAGTATATCTTGGGTCACAGTGAGGAGGGCTCGCCTATGATTCTGACATTTTGTGGTACAAGGTCGGTCAAAAAGCACACTTGTGTGGCAGAGATGATTAAGCCAAAAGGAGCATTTGGCAAGTCACATTATAGGCTTGATTTAAATCGACTTGCTTTGTGGAAACCTAAAGACCAAATCGCGTAGGACTAAATAAGGCTTATAGAAGTAGAGGTGCAGAGCGCCGCGTTTGCTTTGCTCTGCCTGCTCTAAAGCGCGCCGATTAGCGCGTTCAAGCGTACTTACAAGACCTTGTCTAATGCATATTGAAGTAATTTAGCTTCAAGTTTTTCTTTAAAGCCTTGTGGTTCAGTCATCTTCATGCGTTCGAGATAGGGGGTCATGGTGTCTGAATCGAAGGTTTGAGTGTGTGCTTTAAAAATTGCTTTGGCGAGCGCTACTTTATTACCCATCAGTGGTTTGAGCTGTTTTAAGGCCGCACCTATCTTAAGCTCTTCTGGGCTAAAATCGGTGCCGAAAGGCATTGCGGGAAAGAGATTCTGTTTGCGATGCTCGTTGATAACCCGGGTAATCTTATCTGGTGTGTTGTTGCGATACGCGGCAGGTATTTCGTAACTTTGTTCGACTTTTCCATTCGCTTTTGCTTGGTTGAGTAGCTGTTCTTGAAAACGTGAGTCGGCAACGTTTAGCATTTCTTTGATGACTTCAGCATCGGTGCGGCCTCGCAAATTAGCAACGCCGTACTCTGTAATGACGACGTCGCGCAGATGACGAGGGATGGTGATGTGGCCGTAGTTATAGACAATGTTTGAATGCGTTTCACCATTGCTAGAGCGCGTACTGCGCACTAATAAGATTGAGCGGGCATTAGGTAGTGCATGCGCCATTGAGACAAAGTTGTACTGGCCGCCTACACCGCTCACGATTTTGCCATTTTCTAATCCGTCTGAAACCACAGCACCATTAACGGTTGCCATTAAGCCCGTATTAATAAAACGGGCTTCTTGCCGTTGCTGTTTAGCAAGGTCTTCGTTGATATACAGTTGGTTTACGTGACCGACGCTCGTCATTGAAATCGTGTCGCGTTGCTCGTCTGACATCTCGCGTAAGGCTTGGTAGAAGTCGGTCGGGCCCAAGAAAAAACCGCCGTGCATAGCAATGCCATGCTTGAGTTTGTCACCCAAACCGAGAGCCTTCAGTGAGGTAATGGTTTCGATGTCGAAAATACTGGTTCCAAACGCTTTCCCGTCGATGTGCAAAGAGTGGTTTTCCCACGTGACTTTGTCGTTAAAGACGCCAAAGTGCTTCGCTTTTTCGATCAGAGCGCCATGCAGTACCTCGCCAAAGAAGCCAAGTTCAATGAGTTGGTCGAGCGTGTCAGGCGTAATGTCTTGATCTAAGCGGCCTTCGTTTACGAGTGTTTGGATATGTACGTCGTCGTAGACTTTGCGCTTTAAGATGCCATTTTTCATTAGGTGCAAAAAGCCATTTACGAACATTTCGCTTGAACCGTAGAGCCCTTTTTCGAAGGGCGCTAGGTCGCCAAGTTTCTCCGCGAAAGCTTGGTAATTTTTATAGCCCAGTTGTCCTAGTGATTCGCGGAAAACGTCATTGTGCTGATGGCGCAAGATACAACAATAGGCGATTGCGTCGCCCATTGAACCAATACCAATTTGAAGAGTGCCGTCGTCTTTTATCAAACTGCTGGCGTGCATACCAATCGCGAAATCAACTGGGCTGACTGGCATGTTGGGTGGGGCAAACAAAGTTGTGTAATAGCTGATGTTGTCGACGACGTAATCAAATTCATCGGGCGTAACTAGGGCGTCGTTCTTCATGAATGGCAGTTCTTGATTAACTTGCGCAACGATTTTTATGGTTCTGCCATGCTCTTGCTCTTCACGGATAAGGGGCATGAGGTCGTTGGTTACGTCGGTATTGCTGCTAAGAGATAGCATTTCTTGACCGTTATGCGTGCCGGCACTCACTTGCTGGGCAAGTAGATTTACGCCTTGGTCGATCATACAGCGCGCAACGTGAGTATAGTTGCACGAAATATAATGCTGCTGTGCGTAATCGTTTTTCATCATGCTGCCGGACTTCACGAAGAACTCTGACACTTGGACGTTTGGGGGGAGAGTTTGAGCGTTTAGGTCGTAGGCATATTCGGGCGGCACGTAGCCGTCAAATATGCGGTCGAACACAGGGTTTAAAAACGTCGATTCAAGTCCCTTTCCTGGCTTTGGCGGAACGAGAGACAAGGCAGTGATCATGCGCAATTTAATGCTAGGGTCAGCTTTCGCTCGGCGATAGAGTTCATTGATAAATTGGGTGGGCTTGCCAATTCCTAAGGGCATACCAAATACGATATCTTTATTTAGGTCTTTAATTATTTTATCGACGCATTCTTCAACAGTGGTAATTGGCTCGGCGCTCAAAGCGGGCTCCTTAGATGCTGTGGTTTGATTCGGCTTTTGGTATGACTAAGTTTTGGGCTGTGAGCTTGCTCTTAGCGTTTATTGTTAGTACATGTAATAGGTATTTATTCTTGCCCATTATGCGCAAGAGGTAAAGGCGCGTCATTGATAGAGATCAACGACGCATACAGATTATGAATTTAAGAGTGCGCTGAAGAACATCTCAGAAAGGAGTTCATTAAAAAGGTCTATCTAAACACTGCGGGCTAATCTTCTAGTTGGTGTGGTTTTGTCTTAGTGGCGTTCTTCCAAGATAAGACAGTTTGCACAAGATAGGGCTGGTCGATGCCTTGTTTCGTAGCATTTAGCTCTAACTTAAAACCATAGCGTTCGCATAACACGCGGCAAAGAGAAAGCCCGAGGCCCGAGCCCTCTTTAGATTGGAAGTTGCCACGGGTAAACGGCTTGAATAGCTTTTCTATGTTGACGCCTTCGAGATGCTCTCCTTCATTTTCAATAAGTAAGCTATCGTGCTTTAGCTCTATCGTAATTGCCGAATTAGCGGGAGAGTAGCGAAAGGCGTTGTCGATCAGGTTTCTGAAGAGGATGTCCGCTTCGTGAGGCTGCATCAGGATTTTCGCGTCGGTATTAATACGTTTGGTGCAGCGATGATTCTGCTTTTTATTTACGATCTGTATGTCGTCGCACAGGTTTGTTATGAGTCGATCGAGAGGAATCGCCCGCAGCGCAGGGGCTGTTTCAGCGTTAGCTTCGGCTCGACTTAATTCAAGCAACTGCTGCACCAAGTGGCGCAAGCGCTCGATACCAGAAAGCGCTTTACCCGCATATTGCTTTACTTCTTTTTCTTGGCTGATTTGCTGAAGGTTTTGTATGTGTACTTTGGCGATCGCGAGCGGTGTGCGCAATTCGTGAGCGGCGTCTGAGATAAAGCCTTTTTCACGTTCGTAGGATTTACTGACGCGCAGAAAGAGTAGGTTGAGTTCGGCGACAACATGGGAAAGCTCTTTAGGAATGCCGCGTTCATCCAATGGCGTTAAGTCGTTGTAGTGTCTGTGAGAAATAGCTTTCGATAAGTCGTGAAGTGGGTTCATGCCGCGGCGGATGATGATGGCGGCAAACAACAGAAGTAGGGGGCTTGCGAGTAGGCCTGGCAGTATTGTTAACAAAGAAATTTCGCTCGCTAATTCACCGCTAACGCTTTCGCTGTGGGCGATACGAATGGTGATGTGGTCCGCGGGCGAGTATAAGGCAAAGCTGCGCCACTCGATGTCACCGTCAGTAAAATTGTCATAACCTAGACTCACCTGACTAAAGGCTTGCGCTTCGAGAAGGTGGTTAGCGAGAATAAGTTTCCCATCGCGATTCCAGACTTGTATCGCAAGCTTACGTTCGTATTCGTGACCAAACTGGTTGTATTCTTCGTCGTCGAACGACATATCTAAGACTGCTTCGTCTTGGTATTCGAGTGAATGACTGGTATCGCGATTGGACATGAGTGACTGTATGACTCGCGCCATTTGAGCGAGTTCAGCGTCAAACACTTCCTCTATTTGCTCTTCTGACGACGAAAAACCAAGGTATGCGTTGAGCGTAAGCAGCGACAGGATCACTGCAGAAATGGTGACAAGAAGGTAGGCGGTGATGCTTTGGCGAAGTAGTTTCATTGGTCGATACGATATCCGATGCCGCGCACAGTGTGAATGATTCCATTTCCGATTTTCTTTCTCAGGTTATGCATGTGCACTTCGAGAGAGTTGCTTTCTAGGTCTTCTTGCCACCCGTAAACTAGTCGCATGAGTTGTTCTTTCGAAAGTGTTTTACCACGATGTGAGGCAAGTTCGGCGAGTATCATGAATTCTTTCGGTGAAAGTTTTAGCTCTACCTCATCTAAGAAAACCCTGTGCGCACTCGGATCGATTTTGAGGTGGCCTATAAGAATGTCTGGAGTGCGTTGACCGCTTTGCCTACGCACAATGGCCCTTAAGCGTGCTTTTAGTTCGTCGACATCAAAAGGTTTTAGCAAGTAGTCATCGGCACCAAAATCCAAGCCTTTGACTCGGTCCTCGACTGCATCACGGGCCGTAAGAATTAACACGGGCGTCATGTTGCCCTTAGAGCGTAATTTTTTGAGTACCTCGTAGCCGGACATCTTAGGAAGCCCGAGATCTAGAATCGCAATATCAAAATCTTCAGAAAGTAAGGCATGCAATGCATGCTCGCCGTTGTGAACAACATCGACGGTTAGCTTGTCTAAACGCAACGATACCTCAATGCCTTCTGCAAGCAGCGTATCGTCTTCTATTAACAGCACTCTCATTTATGGCCCATCTTAAGTCGTTGTGCGATCTGTCTATTATCAATCCAGCAACCTTAATCTTAGCTTAAGGTTGCTGGAATAAAATGCATAACAGGTTAAAAAAGGCTGGGCTTAGCTGAGGCGTTCAAGCGTCGGGGTTATCGTGGTGACAACGGAATAAGGTGAAGAGTTGGATGATGGTGATCGTTAAAATAAGTGTGATGTGGAGTTGTTTGTTTGTATTTTCGTCGTGGGCGATGGCATCGGATACGGCTTCGCATGCGCCCTTGGAAACGTTGAACGTAAATGGTGAGCAAGTGGATATGTCGGCTTATCGCGGCCGTATCGTGTATTTAGATTTCTGGGCGTCGTGGTGTGGCCCATGTCGGGAGTCCTTCCCTTGGATGAATAAATTGGTACGTGAGTATCCGACAAACCAGTTAGCCGTGATCGCCATAAACTTAGATGAAGACCTCGAGAGCGCAAACGCATTCTTACAGCGTTTTCCTGCGGATTTTGACGTTCTATTCGATCCATCAGGAACAAGTGCAACCCAGTTGGATGTCGAGGGGATGCCAATGTCATTTCTGATTGGTGCAGATGGCGTGATTCACGAACGCATCGTTGGCTTTTCTGAAAAGCGCGCACAAAAGCATGAGCAAGACATTAAACAGTTAATTAACGCTCTAGATCGCGATCAGTAAGCACAAAGAAATAAACAGGTAAAAGTGGGCACACAGTAAATTTTTAATAAACGCAGATTGGTGATGTTTATGAAACGAAGTTTGATGGGTATAGGTTTAGTCGGCGTCACAATGTTTATGTCGGCTTGCGCAGATTTGGGCGTCAAGCCATGGGAGAGGGATACGTTATCTCGCCCTGAAATGGCCTTGATTGATAGCCCTATTGAAGCGGCGTTTGACGACCATATTTACTTCAGTAAAGAAGCGAGTAGTGGTGGCAGAAGCTTTGGCGGCGGAGGTTGCGGATGCAATTAAAGAACACGAAATTAACGAATGATGCAGAGGCTTGTGGTCAAGGGACGAAGCGGTTTAAGAATGTTTCGAGTACATTGGCGCTGGCGGCAATCGGTGTTTTGGGCGCGGCACAGCCTGCGTTAGCTGAACGGGGCGCCTCAGACAGTTGGGACTTCGATGTGGCTGGGCTTTACTATGCCGAAGATGATGACCGTGTGATGGCGGTTGAACCTGCTTTTAGTGCAACTCGGAACTTCAGCGAAGGCGAAGCCTTGAATTTAAAGTTGGTGTTAGATTCACTAACTGGGGCGTCTCCCAATGGGGCAACCCCAAGTGACCAACCTCAGACGTTTACCACCCCGTCGGGGAATGGCAACTATACGGTATCTCCAAACGAAGCACCGCTCGATGATACATTTAAAGATACCCGTGTCGCTTTGTCTGCGAACTGGTCTGCGCCTGTTAATCGTGATTGGGCCTATTCGGCGGGGATTTATGGCTCGAATGAGTATGATTTCTTTTCACTTGGCTTAAGTGGTGGCTTAACCCGCTATTTAAATCAGAAAAATACGGAGCTAAATTTTGGACTTTCAGTCGAACAAGATACGGTCGACCCCGTAGGAGGCTCACCGATTGGCTTATCAGCAATGCCTCAGCAAGGTGACACAAACCGCGATGCCTCCCGAGACCAAAGCCAAGACTCAAAAACCATTGTTGATGCGTTATTTGGTGTGAGCCAAGTGATCAACAAGAACGTGATTATGCAGTTCAACTATGGTGTGAGCGTTGCTGACGGTTACCTGAACGACCCATACAAGGTCTTGAGTGTGATCGACTCGAAAGGTGACAATGTTAAAGATGGCAGTGGCAACAATGTTTACCTATATGATGCTCGCCCCGATTCGCGAGTAAAGCATAGCTTTTACTGGCAAACAAAACAGGCGCTAGATAACGGCGATGTGATGGATTATTCCTATCGGTTTATGTTGGATGACTGGGGCGTAACTTCGCATACACTCGAAGCGGCCTACCAATGGCATTTTGCGAGCAGCTATATTGAACCGTTTGCCCGCTACTACATGCAAGGCGAGGCTGACTTCTATCAGCGTTATGTGACCGATGCAGAATATAACTCTGGCTCCCCCACGCTAAAAGAAGCGAGTTCAGACTATCGTTTGGGTGAGCTTGATGCCATTACCGTGGGTGCCAAATATGCTTGGAGTATGGGTGATGGCGATATCGCGAACGTTCGCTTAGCCTATTACATGCAGTCGAGTTCGGGTGATGCTGGGCCAGGAAAGTTGGCGAGCCAAGAGCTTTATCCAGATACTAATGCCTTGATTATGACTTTCGGCTATTCTTTCTAGCAAAGGCGTTTAACTATCACACGCGTTTCACTAGCGAAGAATGGCGGATTTTGAAAGTAATACCGAAAGACCAAAACCCTGCGGGGCATCCGCAACCCACTCTCAAAGGTCAAGAAGGCCTTTGGGTGGGCTCTTTTCAAGCGATGGCGAGCGACTGCGAAGTTCTTTTTGAAGGACTGAGCCAAGCACAAGTCGAAGTCGTTCTGCGTGATATTGTCATTGAAACATGGCGCATAGAAGCAAAGTTCAGTCGTTATCGGTCCGATAGCATTATCTACGCAATAAATCACTCCAAGGGGTCTGCTGTTGAAGTTGACTCAGAAACAGCCGGCTTGCTGGATTTTGCTGCGCAGTGCTTTGAACTCAGTGATGGCATGTTCGATGTGACTTCTGGAGTTCTGCGTAAAATATGGCGTTTTGATGGTGGTTCGCTTATTCCTAGTGATGAGGACATTGACGCGATTAAAGCGCACATTGGTTGGCAGTATGTTAGTTGGAACGCGCCCTTGTTCTCATTGCCTGACGGCATGGAACTAGACTTTGGAGGCATCGGCAAAGAGTATGCCGTTGACAGGGCGCTCTTGATCGCGATGACCTACATTAAAAAGTTCTTTAAGAACGTGGCACCGTTTGACGGGGCGTCAAAGCCGAGCGCAGTGATCAACTTTGGGGGTGACATTGCTTGCTCTGGCCCCCGGCAATCTGGCGCACCCTGGGTGATTGGTGTCGAGAGTTGTCACTTCGATAAAACCTCTGTCGCAACCATTAGTATTGCAAGGGGAGGGGTGGCAAGTAGTGGTGATGCGCGGCGTTTTATTCTTCACGAAGGTAAGAAATTACCTCACATACTCGACCCCAGAACAGCGCGTCCCGTAGAGGGTGCGCCGAAAGCGATTTCGGTGGCAGCACAAACGTGCATGCAGGCGGGCATGCTTTCTACGTTCGCCATGTTACACGGCCATGAGTCTGAAGCCTTTCTTAAGACTCAGGGCGTGCAATACTGGCTGCAATTATGAATCGCCTTACATCTGTGCGAAATCGCTAGCGGTCTTGGTTAATTTTTGAACCTGATCGAATAGGTTTTGCTGTTCATTCTGGGAGGCGAGCGCGTTTTCGCAGGTGCTGATGGCTGCATCTTGAATATGATGCACGTTACGGTTTATTTCTTCACACACGGCACTTTGTTCTTCGGTCGCTGCAGCGGTTTGAATCATAGCGCTTAAGGTATCTTTAGTCATGGTTGTAATGTCGCTTAGTGATTCATGCGCTAGGTTTGCTTGCTCTGCGGTTTCGTTAGATGAGGCGGTGGTGGCCTGCACAAGGTTCACCGCGTCTTGCACGCCTTCGAGGATCTCTTTGATTGCACCTTGAATTTGCTCAGTCGTCTGTGCGGTTCCATTGGCTAGGTTGCGAACCTCATCTGCGACGACAGCGAAGCCTCTGCCTTGTTCGCCTGCCCGTGCAGCTTCAATTGCAGCATTTAATGCGAGTAGGTTGGTTTGTTCTGCAATACCGTGAATGTTCATAACCAGTTCGGATATAGATTGGCTGCGTTCGCTAATCGCTTGGACTTTGCCCGCCGTTAGGTTTAGGTTCGAGACTAAGCCCGTGACAAAATTCTTGGTTTGTGCGACTTGAGACGAGCCATCGCTTACGCGCTGCTCAACAGTGTCCATAAGTTGACTTACATTTTGGGTATTGGCGGACACTTCGCTGATCGAACTAGACATTTCGTTAATGGCCGTGGCAAGTTGCTCAAGTTGAGCTCTTTGCTCTTGCGTTCGAAGTTCGGTTTCTTGAGCCATGCCGCTAGACTTTGCCGCACTGTCTTCGACATGCTTGGCTGTATCGACCACTCGCCATAAGGCGGTTTCTAATTTGTTCAGATAAAAACGATTTGCTAGTTCAATTGCGCCTAATTCATCACCTCGCCCGGTATAAATGACCTGAGCTAAGGGGTCGCTGTAGGTGGCTTTTGCTTTAGCTGCGATTTGTCGGATCGGGTTTGCGATGGTAAAAGCTCCGATGGAGCCAATTGCGGCAGCCGAAACAAAACTTATAATTAAAGACGTAAGGCTAATAGAGCTACCTGATGCCAAAAGCAAAATAACAAATGGAAGCAAAGTGGCCGCGCCGAGGCTTAATAATTTAGTAAGAATTGGCCAATGTGTAGGTCGCCAAGCTTGAAAAGCAGGCTGTCCGTTGTTGATTTTGCTATAACAGCTTTCTGCGCGCTTTATCTGCTCTGAATCGGGTTTAAATCGAACGCTTTGTAAGTCCGGCTTGCCGTCCGTTTCTTGCCCGCTCGCCATCACGAACGCATCGACCCAATAATGATCACCGTTCTTGCAGCGGTTCTTCACCACGCCCATCCAAGGCTCCTCTTTGTCCATCGCTGACCAAAGTTGCTCAAAGGCTGCTTGGGGCATGTCTGGGTGGCGCACGAGGTTGTGTGCTTGGCCGATTACTTCGTTTTCATCAAACCCGCTAAGTTCAACAAAGTCTTTGTTCGCGTACGTGATAAGACCTTTGGCCGTCGTGGTTGAAACCAGACGAAGAGATTTTGGGTAGTCTACATTCTTGTTCGTGATTGGCAGGTTCTTGCGCATGACAGCTATATTCCGAAAGCATAATTTGTCATGGAATATAGTCGATAATTTAGAGTTTTGTAGCCAGTTTTTGGTGTAGTGAGTTGTGCTTGATATAAATCAACACGGGCGGCCCAAGGTATGGGCCCAAGCTCCACTCGCTCCTCCTTGTTTAGTGATGCTTTGTGAGTGGGCTAGGGCGCTGGGCTTAGAGCTAGCGACAACGAAATATTTCGAAGCTCTGCACGCCGTCGACGATCTCGGTACTTGGCTGAATGGTATTACCACCTTGCTCAAACGCTGCATTTCTGGCCATGGTGATAAGTTCGTCTGACATGACTTCTTTGTCGCGGTCGAAACCGGCAATGGTGCCAAGAACAGAAACTTTGGTGGACCCAAGTTTGGTGCATTTTTCTGTCTGACTGCTCATGACAACCAATTCGCTTCCAGGTTGTGTATCGACAAACGAACAAGCACTTAAACTGAGGCAAAAGAGTGCAACGCTTGTCATAATAAGATTTAAAGATGAGGTTGAATGCTGAGGTGATTTTTTAAAAAGAGCTTTGGTAAACACTGGTATACTTCCCTTGATGTGACTTGCTTTCTAAACGAGAAACCAAGAACGCTTATTGCTTGCCTGATATTATTTGTCAAAATGTCTTTGGTAGATTTTCTAAAAGGTTTTCTAAAAGACAATCTAGAAGATATAGTACAGATTTCCATTGATCTTATCAGGTCTGTGACGATAATACTTCGTCTCGCGAGTCCCCCTTATTTGTATATATAAGAAGCGCTTTTATGTCATTAGAATTTCAGATCGTTCCGGTAACACCTTTCGAGCAAAACTGTTCTTTATTGTGGTGCACAGAAACGAAAGAAGCAGCAGTAGTCGACCCAGGTGGTAACCTAGAGCGCATTGCTGCTGCAGTGAAGGATAACGAACTTAAATTAGTAAAAATCATTCTCACGCATGCGCATATCGATCATGCTGGTGGTGTGGCTGAGCTTTCTGCGGAATTAGAACTGCCTATTGAAGGGCCGCATAAAGAAGACGATTTTTGGATTCAAATGCTTCCAACGCAAGGGCAGATGTTTGGTTTTCCTGCTTCTCAGGCGTTTACGCCTTCGCGCTGGCTCGATCAAGATGATGTGGTAGACATCGGTAACGAAAAGTTAGAAGTACTGCATTGTCCTGGTCATACTCCGGGGCACGTTGTTTTTTATCATCGCCCAACGCAACTTGCAGTGGTGGGTGATGTGTTG
The DNA here is from genome assembly GCA_034110885.1 of Oleiphilaceae bacterium. Classification (GTDB taxonomy): domain Bacteria; phylum Pseudomonadota; class Gammaproteobacteria; order Pseudomonadales; family Oleiphilaceae; genus PZPK01. The sequence goes on along the minus strand of JAWUYI010000117.1, from coordinate 885 downwards.
TTCCAAGGCTCGATAGGGCGTACGGATTTTCCTAAGGGCGACTATGATACTTTGTGTAAGTCGATTCGCGGCAAGTTATGGCCACTGGGGAACGAGGTGAGGTTTATTCCTGGTCATGGCCCTATGTCGACAATCGGCCACGAAATTAAGACCAACCCATTTGTAGGTGGCTACGGTTAAGTTTTGTACTTAGCGCTTAGTAAAGGCTGGTTAGTAGGAAATCCAATTTTCGCATATTCAATTTTTTAATACTCTATTTTGGAATTTATTCATGTCACAAACCGTTCGTACCCGTATTGCACCGTCACCAACGGGTGATCCCCATGTCGGAACAGCGTTTATCGCGCTGTTTAATATGTGCTTCGCTAAACAGCACGGGGGGCAGTTCATTCTCCGCATTGAAGATACCGACCAAGTTCGCAGCACACCTGAGTCTGAAGCTCAGATTCTAAGTGCGATGCGATGGTTGGGCCTTGACTGGGATGAGGGGCCGGACGTTGGTGGGCCACACGGTCCTTATCGACAAAGTGAGCGTAAAGATGATTATAAGGCTTATGCTGAAGACTTGATTGCAAAAGGCCACGCATTTTATTGCTTTCGTACACCAGAACAGTTGGACGTGATTCGTGAAGAACGAAAAGCAGCAGGCCTTAACCCCGGAATTAAGGGTGACTTGGAGTTGTCGGCAGCGGAAGTCGAGAAACGCCTTGCTTCAGGTGAGGCGCATGTTATTCGCATGAAGGTTCCGGAAGAGGGGACCTGCGTTATTCAAGATATGCTGCGCGGTACGATCGAAATTGACTGGGCTCAGGTTGATTGTCAGATTCTTTTAAAAAGTGACGGTATGCCAACCTACCACTTGGCTAACGTGGTTGATGATCATCT
>JAWUYI010000116.1:0-13672 GCA_034110885.1 Oleiphilaceae bacterium | reverse complement strand
GGTCATTTATATTGGTTAATACGCTTTCCTATGTTAACTTTGTAACCGTTCGTAAATATATGTGAGCTGGGGCGCTTTAAGTGCTGGTCCCAACTCATCGAGTAGTCCCTAAAATAAAGAAAAACGATATCTTATCATGGCTGTAGATAAAGAAATTAGAGCTTACAAGCTCAGCAACACAAAACCTCTTGCTCGAGCCATAGCGCTTGCGGCGTCCGGTTTGCATTAATGCAGCGCTAGCGCGGAGCTGATTTCTTTAAATGAAAGTCAAATGTCGAGTGTTCGTGGTCAGGCCGGTTTAACGATCGACATAGAAACCAAGTATACAATCGCGGAATTTGAGTACGTCGATGCGGGTTCTATGTTTGTTAGGGGGATTTCCTTTACGGGTATTGATGGCGGTTACGTTGATAACATACGGGCGAGGGTCGATATCACTGACGGCACAGAGTATCTCATGGCTGGCTTTTCAGACATGGCTATGCTGGCCCAGATGGGTAAGCTTGATGCAACCGAAGCCGATGTGGCTTGGGCGATTAATGAATATGTTGATTCGGGCACCGGCGAAATAGGCAAGAAGTTTGGGGATGGTGATCTTTTGATTCACGTCTCGTCCACTAACTACGGGATCGATTTACTTAGCCCTGGCGACCCTTCGGAATACGCGGCGAACCTCGAAGCGACGAAACATGCAGTCGATTTTAAAATCGTTGAAGAAGAGTTTGGTTTACGTTCTTCAGATGGCTTAGTTGAGACTGTATTAACATCTAACTTTTCGGTTGAGGCCTATTTGGGGTACCTTGATATTCATATTACCAATGATGGTAATGGTCAGCATGAAGGCGTTTCTGATGGTGAACCTGAGGGCATACAGCTAGGGGATTCGCATATTGGAATGGATGTTAAGTTTCGAGTTGAAGACTTAGATGTTGATAATACGAACAATGCGACTAACACATTTATATCTCGAAACGTTACGCAACCTGGGCTCACACTGCGTGATTTCAGAATTCACAATGAACGAGGCAGTGATACGCTAGGTAGTTTTGGTTATGCTAGCGTAGAGCAGAAATGGGCCTCAGCAAGTGGCATTCTTCCAAGCATGGCGGTAATGGCTGGAGCGTCAGCTCCTGGGGCTATTCAACGTGTAGACGGTATGGCTGTGTTTGATATCAATGTACGTTGGGACTGGGATTTGCCCCATATCCAATTTGGTGATACTGATAGAAGTATCGGTGAGGTGTATTTAACAGACTTCCTCATTCATGACACATCTATCGTGATGTCTGCACACTGATCTAACAACCTCTGTCTCTTAACTAGTTGGTCATCGCAAGGCGTTTTAAGCCTTGCGCGATTCCATATAGCTTTCAACGGTATCTACAATAGCCTGTGTTTGCGGGTCTATTTCTAGATTAACGCTCGCACCCACTTCTAAACAGCCAAAAACGGTTACGGCCAAGGTTTCAGGAATCAAATATACTGAAAACCTGTCGGTTACACTTGGCCCGACCGTTAGGCTGCAGCCATTTAAACCGACATAGCCTTTAGGCAAAACATATTTTGCGCTGTCTGGGTCAATCGAAAAGACTAGTTCGCAATTGGTTTCCGTTGCGTTTCTCTCAAGCAGATTGATAGTTCTGCTTATGTGGCCTGACATACAGTGACCACCTATTTCATCGCCAAACTTGGCAGCCCTTTCGAAATTTACCTGCGAATTAACGCCTAGCTTGCCCAGATTTGTGAGCCTGAGCGATTCAGTCATTACATCGAACTTAGCAACCGAAACCATTACGTCAAACTGAGTGACGGTCAAGCAGCAGCCATTGATAGCAATGCTAGCACCCCTCTTAAGGCCTAGAAGAGAATCCTTAGGAAATTCCACCGTAAGGGTCGAAAGTTCATCCCTTCGATCAACTTCTTTTATAAGGGCTAAGCCAGCAACAATTCCCGTGAACATAACAAATACGTCCTAAATAAAGGTGATTTTGGTGCGCATAGTAACTAAGCATTCAAGAAACTGGAAATCTTTCCGATAAATAACACATGCTAGTACAAAGGAAGAGATGGTGGCGGAAGTAAACCCCATGGGGGGCAATCAGAGTGCGCTCGAGAGAAGTGCGTCGAATGGGGTGTCGCAGGACGGAGGTTCACCGGCGAGACGCAAAACCATCGATCGAAGGCAGTCTGCCGACACTGGCTCATTGCCGGAGAGTGAGAGACGGCGCTCGCAAGACCGACGAGGTTCACAAGACTCAGAGTTGGGCTCACCCGCTGATCCAGGATCAAACTCAGGCCATGGCGAGCGAGGCGATGTGGCTAATCAGCTTCAGGCTGAGCAGGACGCGCACGAACTGGTTAAGCTTAGGCGCCTTCTCGCGACGTGCGAAAAGGTAATGATGGTTAATTATGATTTGCTCGCCCTCGACGATTACCCCTCTAACTTACAAATAGATGCTGCAGTAAAAATGCGCGATGCATATGTGAGTGTAGCTGGCTTGGTGGCTGGGATATTTGTGGTTGGTCTGGCGGGCTTGCTGCCTGCATATGTTACGGGCGCAAGTTTTGGGTTGTCGTTGTTGTTTTTTGCACTTGGCTTAACTGACTTACAGTCGTTGCTGCATAATGCGCCTAGCGTAAGTCAATTGTTAAGAGTTCGTCGTCAGCTTGAGTTTAACGCGCTAAGCCATATCAAATATTTGGAGGGGAGTGGTGGGCTTGCTTGGCGGTGTTCGGCTATGAGTGCGTTCAATGGCAATTTACATAATAATCTTTTTACTAAACTAGTCGACTATTCAAAGAATGGTACTTTGCTTCGGGTGCTTCGGAACAAAAAGCATATCCGTTTGTATCTATTGTTTATGCTTGAGGCTCAAAAAGCGTATAAGAGCCTTCAAAGTAAAGTTTTAAGTAGCTAATTCTGGGTCAACCACAGCCCAATTTAGCCATTGCTAACTTGACAGAATCACAACACGAACGTATGTTTAAAACACACGTTTGGAATAAATGTTCTAATTATATGCCTCAGTCAGATACCGTAGATAAAATTTTAGATGCTGCCGAATTGTTGTTCGCTGAAAAAGGGTTTTCAGAAACTTCTTTGCGAATGATTACGAGTAAAGCGAACGTCAACTTAGCGGCTGTGAATTACCACTTTGGCTCAAAAAACGCCCTAATTCAGGCTGTATTTGGACGTTTTCTCGGTCCATTAAGTAGGTTGATGGAGCAAGGCTCTAAAGATAATAATTGGGGCGTGGATAGCAACATCCCAAAATTAGAAGACATATTAAGACTATACACTCAGAGCCTTCTGAAGATTCCCACGAGTCACGATAATGGTGTAGCAATTTTCATGCGACTAATGGGGCTCGCGTATACTCAGTCGCAAGGCCACCTTAGAAAGTATCTAGAGCAACAGTATGCCAAAACGTTTCGGCTCTTTATGTATTTAGTAAAGCTTAGTACGCCGGAATTGAGTGCAGAAGAAAGATTTTGGCGTATTCAATTTGCTATGGGGTCCATTGCATTTACAATGTCTAGCATTCAGCCACTGACAGAAATTTTCGAGAACTCAAAGTCTGCGGTTGCTAAGCCTGATAAAGTGGTGGAATATTTGGTTCCATATTTGGTATCTGGCTTAACTGCCAAGTCTGTTGACGAATAAAACTAATTGCTGACTTTGAAGTCCTAAATTGGCTCGCTTGACGTTGCATTTGCACTAGAGGTGTTGAACCGGTATGTGTTCAGTCGTACAGATTATCATCAATATCTCACAACAGACCTTGACGTTTCGGTCCCCCGACTTCAATAAAACTTACCTTATATCCTCCGCTGAAAAAGGTACTGGGCAAGCTCTTGGTTCAAACTGTACGCCTCTGGGGCGCCATCTTGTAAAGTCCAAGTTTGGTCATTGTGCAAACCCAGCGACCGCGTTCGTCGGCAGGGAGCCTCAGAAGTTCTTATATTCTGAGGAGCTTGCAAGTAAATCGATTAGCAAAGACTGGATTTTGGCGCGTATACTTTGGTTGAGCGGATGTGAGCCAGGCCTTAATCGCTTAGGCGACGTCGACACTATGAGGCGCTATATATACATTCACGGCACGCCAGATTCTGAACCGATGGGCGTTCCGATGTCGCATGGATGTATCAGAATGAGAGTCAACGATGTGATCGAGTTGTTTGAGCATACACCGCTTTACACTCAGGTTTTGATCAATGAGGAATAAATGAATCGCAATCAAAATACAGGGCGTCATGGCCCTGTGATGTTGGACCTTGAAGGTCTTTCGGTGTCAACGACAGAAGCTACTAAGCTTGCCAATCCCTTGGTGGGAGGGGTTATCCTGTTTACTCGAAACTTCGCTGACTTAGAACAACTTAAACGTTTGGTGGGCGAGATTAGAGCCGTTAATCCAACATGCCTAATTGCAGTAGATCATGAGGGTGGAAGAGTTCAGCGGTTTAGAGACGGTTTTACGAGACTTCCGACCATGAGAAGCTTGGGTGTGCTTTTTGAGCAGAATAAAGAGGCCGGTCTTGAGTTAGCGCAAGAGCTAGGCTGGCTGATGGCCTCAGAGCTTACTTGCTTTGATATTGATATAAGTTTTGCGCCGGTACTCGACCGAGATCATGGTATATCCGAAATCATTGGCGATCGATCGTTTTCTTCGAGCCTAGAGACGATACAAGCTGTATCCGCAGCATTTATGAACGGCATGCGTGACGCCGGCATGTCGAATACAGGCAAACACTTTCCTGGGCATGGCGCAGTAGAAGCAGATTCTCACATAGACATACCTATTGATAAGCGTTCCGAAGACACAATAAGGCAAGAGGATATGGCTGTGTTTGCAAATCTTGCTAAGGCGGGTTTGGATGCGGTGATGCCAGCGCATGTTATTTACTCCGAGGTTGACCCTAACCCTGCGGGTTTTTCAAAGTATTGGTTACAAACGGTGCTTCGCCAAGGCTATGGTTTCGACGGTGTTATCTTTAGCGATGATCTGTCAATGGAGGGTGCAACCGTGGCCGGTTCATTTTCAGAGCGTGCGTTGGCAGCACTTAATGCTGGCTGCGATATGGTATTAGTGTGTAACAATCCTGAAGCCGCAGATGAAGTTCTTGCTGCTCTGTCGCATTATGAACTCTCTAAAGATTCCAGTCGGCGCATCAGCTCTATGCGGCATTCAGGAACGGTTCGAGAGCTTGAGTGCTTGAAGTCTAGTGAACGTTGGAAAAAGATTACAGACGCTTTAGCGCAGCACAACAAAAAGGATCAGAAGTTCTAATGGATATTCTTCAACCTTTGAATAATTGGTTAGCTCAGAACGGTTTTAATGATGTAGCGCTCAGAAGTATGCTAGCCATCTTTGCAGTAGTACTCGTTACCGCCGCTATAAGCTTTATTAGTAAGAAAGTATTCGAGCGCATCGAACATCAGTTTGAGAAAACAGAAAACCTTTGGGACGACTCTTTATTACATGCCGCGCGTAAACCTACATCCTTTGCGATTTGGTTAGTAGGCCTTTCTTTAGCCGCCTACACGGCAGACAAATACTCTCACACGGCCGTGTTCGATTTGATTGAGCCGGCTCAGCGTGTGGGTATTGTGTTTTGTCTCGCGTGGTTTATCGTGAGTTTCATTCTGCGCACTGAAAACCTGCTTATTGATCCCGAACGCACAGCAGAGCCAATGGATGAGACAACCGTGCATGCTATTGGGAAGTTGCTTAGGGCTTCGGTGATCATAACGTCGGTGCTAGTCGCACTTCAAACACTTGGTTTTAGCATTAGTGGTGTCTTGGCTTTTGGAGGTATTGGGGGCATTGCAGTAGGCTTTGCGGCCAAAGATCTTCTGGCAAATTTCTTTGGTGGCTTGATGGTTTATCTCGATCGACCTTTCAAAGTAGGCGATTGGATCCGCTCACCTGATCAAGAAATAGAAGGAACGGTCGAAAAGATTGGCTGGCGTTTAACGACAATACGTACGTTTGATAAACGACCTCTTTATGTCCCTAATCAAATATTTACCAATATTTCAGTGCAAAACCCATCACGAATGAGCCATCGCAGAATCTATGAAACTATTGGGCTTCGATATGACGATGCGCAGCAGCTTGCGGGAATTGTCGACCAAGTTAAAGTAATGCTGAGTAATCATGCTGATCTCGATCAAACCCAAACGTTAATCGTCAACTTTAATGCGTTTGGCGCGTCGTCTCTCGACTTCTTTATTTATACCTTCACAAAGACAACCAATTGGATCGAATACCATGAAGTAAAGCAAAAAGTATTGGTTGAGATCTTAGACATTATTGATCAAGCCGGTGCGGAAGTTGCGTTTCCAACATCGACGGTTCATATGCGTGGACACTTGGAAACAGTCTCTGAGGCGCCTCAGTCTGCGCCAATTAAATAGGTAGTTAAGATGTTAGCGATTATTGGTGGAACAGGACTTAACAGCATTCCAGGCTTTGAACCTGAAAAGCACCTTGAGCCTAACACTCAGTTTGGCGAGCCAAGCTCAAGCATTCAGGTAGGCACTATAGCGGGGAAGTCCGTTTGCTTTCTGGCACGCCATGGTCAACCGCATCACTTGCCGCCTCATAAAATCAATTATCGGGCAAATATTGAAGCCCTGCGCCAACTTAATGTGAAACAGATTATCGCGGTCAACGCCGTAGGCGGTATTCATGATCGCATGGGACCGAAAGCACTTTCGGTTCCTGATCAGATTCTTGACTACACCTATGGTCGTGAGCATACGTTCTATGACGGAAGCACCCCGGAACTCGAACACGTCGATTTCACTGAACCGTACGATGAAGACCTTAGGAAGTTGCTGATCGATTCCGCTAAATCGAGCGGTATCAAGCTTTTACCCTATGGGATTTATGCCGCCACCAATGGCCCAAGATTAGAAACCGCCGCTGAGATTTTGCGTATAAAAAATGACGGTGGCGATATGGTCGGTATGACAGGAATGCCTGAAGCTGGGCTTGCGCGCGAAGCAAACATTCCCTACGCTTGTATAGCACTGAGCGTTAATTGGGCGGCAGGTCTATGCGGACTTGAGCCTATTACGATGGCTGCGATCCGCACTGCTATTGATGATGGAATGCGAGATGTTACAGCACTGATTGCTCAAGTCGCTCCAGATCTCACTTAAAATTCTTCGTTATCCAGCGGTCCAACTTGTTGGCAAATGTCTGAACATCTTGTGCATTTAAGGCAGCAGGTCCGCCGCTCTGAATTCCGCTTGAACGCATCGTTTCCATAAAGTCTCTCATATTCAAACGTTGCTTGATGCTCTCTTTATCGTAGGTTTGCCCTCGAGGCCCAAACGCTATTGCTCCCTTATCAATCACTTCATCGGCTAAAGGGATGTCTTGCGTAATAACTAGGTCGCCATCCGCAACACGTTCAACAATTAAATTATCAGCTACGTCAAAGCCTTGGGAAACTTGCAGTTGAGTGATCGTTGGTATGTTTGGTATACCCGAAAGTGCTCGGTTTGCTACAAAGGTTATACGTATGCTTGTGCGCTTAGATGCGCGAATTAGGACGTCCCGAATAGGGTTAGGGCATGCATCAGCGTCGACCCAGATCGAAGGTTTCTGAGTGCTATTCGAGTCTTGATTGTTCGTCATATAAAGTTGTACCCCGTCATTGTTTTCTTAGAGGCGCTACTCAGGAGCCGATTGATCAAGCTTGACTCGACTCACGGTCACAATTAGCCCTAAGTATGGGTGGTCTAGATAATGGACTTCTCCATCTTTAAGGCGTCTTGATTGCTTGAACTCAAATTTGGATACCGGTACCCAAGATACGTCATTGATATGATCCGAGTCTTGACTGATTGGCGACAGCAGGGCGTTTATGTCTATGCGAGTTATGTCATTTTCCATAAACCAATCTAAAAGATTTGCGTGCTTGAACGGTTGATGAAACCCATATTCTAGCCAGATCGTCGCATGGTTATAGCGCGAACGTTTGATTTGCAAATGTCCTTGGTAACGTTCTTTTGTTAGCGGGATTTCAAACTTTGCCTCTGTGCTATCAGTATTCGTTTGTGCTCCGATGTCAGGGAGAGCTTGACCATAAAATGTCCGAGTTCTTGGTTCATAATCTGAAAGCATAACCGGCAAAGTGGAGCTGTCTTTTGCCAGCGTTTGTTGCCATTGTCCACTTAGCAGCACTTCTGTTTCGGGGCTTTTTTCTAGTCGGGCTTGGGCCGAAGCTAACGCAGATGGTGCGCTGACTGGGAGCGGAGCTAACTGCTTTGGTGAGGGCGCAGACGCAGCGTAAGGATATAGATGCTGCAATTGGGCAGGTTGTGAGTAGGGCGTTTGAATTGTTTCGTACTCGAGTTGAGAGCGATCCGCGTCGACATGCTTAAAGAGAATAAACTCAATTTGATATAACGTTTCGTCCAAGCGATCCGCCGAACCATCCGCGTCTTCAGCGAATGCGACATGAGAGAGGAGCGGCAGCGCGCACAAGGCCGCTCGAATAGAATACGAAAATCGGGCGGTAAAGTGGGCAAAAAATGGCTGTTTAAGCCAATGTTTTTGTGAGTTATCTAAAAACACTAGATCAGTTCCTAACTAAGGTTATATACGCTTCTTCTTTGGATAAACGCTGCAGCAGTCTAACATTAGAGAAGCAAATTACTATCGTTAAATGGACTCAAGAAGCCTTTTTCAATTGCTTAATCAGAGCACCAATTTCGTCTATTTTTTCATCTGGAGTCTTAGCCTTGAGCTCAAATTTTAGCTTGTTAGCGCCTTCTAAGCGGTATATATGCGGACTTTTTTGAACTAGTTGTACAATGCTTAGAGGGTCGACCTTTGTATTGCCGCCAAACTCAAGTCTTCCACTTGTTGGCCCAGCATCTACCTTGATAATCCCGAAAGACTCGGCAAGAAGCTTCATCTCGGTTTGCTTAAACAAATTCTTTATTTGCTCTGATAAAAGGCCAAAGCGGTCAATCATTTCTATTTGTATGTCTTTCAGCTCGTCTTTAGTTTTCGCGTTTGCGATTCGCTTATACAGAACCAGTCGCGTATGAACATCTGGAAGGTAGTCTTCCGGGATGAGCGCAGGAATTCGAAGATTTACTTCGGTACCATGGAGACTTTGTTCAAGGCTTAGCTCTTTACCTTCTTGAAGCGAGGTAACGGCCTGGTCAAGTAGTTCCATATACAAAGAAAAACCAATCGTTTGAATTTGACCACTTTGCTCTTCGCCTAAAAGTTCTCCAGCTCCTCGAATTTCCAAATCGTGAGTGGCAAGCATAAACCCCGCGCCTAAATCCTGCGCTGCTGTAATTGCCTCCAGGCGTTTCTCTGCGTCTTTAGTTAAACGCTTGTCCTGGGGTGTAAGCAGGTATGCATAGGCTTGATGATGTGAACGACCGACTCTGCCCCTAAGTTGGTGAAGCTGCGCTAGGCCAAATTTGTCTGAACGATCAATGATGATCGTATTTGCATTAGGTATGTCTATACCTGTTTCAATAATCGTCGAGCAAACCAAAATATTAAATCGTTGGTGATAAAAGTCTGACATTGCTTGCTCTAGATCTCGTTCGCGCATCTGGCCATGAGCAAAGCTGACACGACCTTCAGGAACAAGGTTCTGAAGGTGGTCGACCTCTTTCTCGATGTTTTTAACGTCATTAAACAGATAGTAAACTTGGCCTCCGCGGAGAACTTCTCGAAGAATCGATTCTCGAATTAGCGCATCTTCCTTTTGCCTAACGAATGTTTTTACAGATAAACGTTTCGCAGGAGCGGTTGCGATAATCGAAAGATCTCGGACACCACCCATGGCCATGTTTAAGGTACGCGGAATAGGTGTTGCGGTTAGAGCGAGTATGTCGACCTCCGCACGATACGATTTAATGCGCTCTTTTTGCTGTACTCCAAACCGGTGTTCTTCATCAATAATAAGAAGCCCTAGGTCTTTGAATCGCACATCTTCTTGAATGAGCTTATGGGTCCCTACGAGAATATCGATCTGGCCTTCTTTTACTCGCTCTAGTATTTTGGTTTGCTGCTTGCCAGTCTTAAAGCGTGACAGCACCTCTACGTTGACTGGCGTGTCTGCAAATCTATCTTGGAAACTTTCGTAATGTTGCTGGGCCAAAAGCGTTGTAGGAACGAGCACAGCAACTTGTTTTCCTGAGAAGGTCGCAATAAAGGCAGCGCGCATAGCAACTTCAGTTTTACCAAATCCAACATCGCCACAGACCAGCCGATCCATAGGTTGCGGTTTGGTCATATCCTGAACAACAGCGTTAATCGCCGTGGCTTGGTCGATGGTTTCTTCAAACGGAAAACCGGCACAAAATGCACGGTACGCTTGCCCTGGATGGGTACATTGAAACCCTTTCTTGGCTGCACGTTTAGCATATACTTCAAGCAACTCAGCGGCCGTATCGCGAATCTTCTCAAGTGCTTTTTGCTTCGCAACACTCCACTTTTCGGTTCCAAGCTTGTGCAAAGGGGCAAGGGACTCGTCGGTTCCGCTATACCTAGAAATTAGATTCAGCGAAGAGATCGGTACATAAAGTTTGGCGTTGTTGGCATATTCAAGCGTTAAGAACTCGTCAGTCATTCCATCGATGGTAATGGTTTCTAACCCGCGATATCGTCCAACGCCATGATCTATATGCACGACCGGAGCGCCAACGCGCAACTCGGTAAGGCTTCGGACCATGTTTTCAGCTTGATCGGTGGTTTTTTTCCTTCTACGAGTTTGCTTAACCTTTTGACCAAACAGCTCGCTTTCAGTGATGACGAATAGGGCGTTTTGGGTGTCAATGAACCCCTTGTCTAAGGTGCCGACAACAATTTGGAGTGAATCAGAATTTGATTGGAAATCCATCCAAGATGAACCGACCGACGCCTTAACTTGATGCGCCTTAAATAACTCTAGTAAGGCCTCGCGCCGCCCAGCCGTTTCTGCAACGATTAAGACCTTGCCATCAAATGCGCTCAATGCATTCTTTAAGGCGACTAAGGGGTCGTCAAGTAGGTCGTTTACCGAAACATCCGGTAATTCAGAAAGCGGAACGGAAAACGCGGTTGATTCTCTAGGTTGCGCAATCTCAGTCTCAGTCTCAGGTGTCGGTGTATTTCTAAATTGAATTCTTGGCCAAGATTTTAACGCTTCAAAACATTGGTTAAGCGCAAGATAGAGGTGTTTGGGTTCGAGAATAGGGCGTTGAATATCATAACGTCTATCTTCATAACGTTCGTTGATTTCCGACCATGACGCTTTCAAGGCTTCTTCAAGATTATCAGCGAAAACGCAGGTGGTATGCTGCGGAAGATAATCGAACAACGAGGCCATTTCTTCGAAGAATAGCGGCGCATAGTATTCGATGCCATGCGGTTTAATGCCTTCTTTCAAGTCACGCAACAGGGGTGAACCGAACGAGTTTTCAGGGAAAGTGTCGAGCCAACGATTTCTAAACGCTAATCTAGAAGCCTTGTCCCAAGGGAATTCGAATGCTGGGAGTAAATCTATCGTTTGTTTTGTTTCGAGTGATCTTTGGCTGTCAGGGTCAAAAACCCTGAGGCTTTCTATTTCATCATCAAATAGCTCGATCCGAATGGGATGCTCGCTACCCATGGGGAAAACATCAATAATCGAGCCGCGCACTGCATATTCGCTATGCTGGTAAACTGTATCGACACAACGGTAGCCAACTTCTTCTAGGCTCCTGCGATAGGTAGCCAAGTCAAAAGACTGCCCGACCTTTATGCTCAGCGAGTTTGCTCTAATAAAGTTCTTGGGTGGCAATCTTTGAAGCAACGTAGATGCAGGAACGATTAAACAGCCACTTTGTTTACCTTCGAGCTCAGAGAGCGTGCGCAAACGTTGAGACACGATGTCATCATGAGGCGAGAATGTGTCATAAGGCAGCGTTTCCCAGTCTGGTAGAATAAATTGCCGAACGTTGTTGACGTCGTCTTTCCCGGACAAAAATTCTAAACCGTGAAGGGTTGAATATGCCTGTTGCATATCTTGCACCACTAATAAGACAAACCCTTGCGTATCGGAAATCACTTGGTTCACGAAATAGGGAAGTGCGGCATTAGGGAAAGTTACCCTAGACGCTTTATCAGGGTTCTTAGGTAATAGGTCTTCGGAAAGAGTTAGTTTGGACATTAATTTAATATCGACGTTAGGTAATAGGAAGTTGCATGCATGACATAAATACGGCCAATGATGATAGCCAAGCTACGTAGCCTTACTTAGCGTAGTGTTTCTTTAAATACGCCACAATTTCAGCAGACTCAAAGAGAGCTTCACCAGTATTTGGGTCTTCTAAATAGGGCACCTGCACATTACCATGCTTGGCAAAAAACTCAGCACGCTTTGTGTTGGGTAAAGGCTGATAGGGCTTAAGCAAAAGCCTAGGCTTAGCTGGACCCATATCAGCTGCTTGTTGCTTACCTAAATTCACAAGAAGGTAGGGGATCTCAAGCTCACACATGAGTTCTCTAACAAGGCGAGAGAACGGGCTAGATTCAAAGCTATATAATGTTAGCGCCTGTTCAGCGGGAATAGAGGGTTTCGCGTGGACCCCCGCGTTAAGACGAGTAAGAGTACTCAGCCGAGATAAGCGTAATTTAAGTGCACTCGTTTTAACGCGCTCAGGTGGCTCTGATTGCTTATACTCAAGGTACAAATAACGGATAATCTCATTGGCCCCGACTCTGCGTTCTTCTACGTTACTGTCATAAAGAACGGGGATAGTGTCACTGCCCGAGTCACGGCGCAACTGACGAATGTTTCGGCCGCCTCGTGGACAAGGCATAACGACCACGTCAAGGTTTAAGCCTGTCAGTACCTCGCGAACTAACCTGCATTCAGGGTCGCCTTCTTGATCAAACAAAATGATCGGTTTTTCTGGCTGAATAGTCGTTCTGCTGCTCGATGTTCCACGCCATGCTCTAATTGACGAAGCTATCGTAGAATTGATCACGTTGATTGTGTGGCGCATAGGGGCTTAAAAGTTGTTAAATGTTGGTTTGCAATTATACTTTCTTAGTAATAAAAAAGCAGTGCTGATAAGCGCTTGGAACCATGTTTTTTTAGTTGAGCAACGTTTGAATGCCCATTCCTGTAATTGCAGTTGTAATATTTAGCGTTTTGTCGGCACTCTCTTTGGGTGTGCAAGCACAGACCGCAGTCACTACGGACAAAGCGTTTGTATTTGCGACAGATCCTTGGCCTCCATTTTTCGTCAAAGCACCCGGCGATGATGATTGCGTTTGTAGCGGTACCGCTGTGCATTTAATTAATCAAATCTTTGCTCAAATTGACGGTTATTCACCGAAATTTCCTTATACGCCTTGGAAGCGAGGACTGCTCGATATGCAGAGCGGGCGCAAAGATGCTTTACCGTTTGTACTAAAAAAGCCGGGGCGTGAGGGGTATATGCATTTCACAAAACCTATCTTTGAAATTAACTCTGTGCTTTTCACGACTCGATCTAAGTTTGAAGATGGCTTCGAGTGGAATAATACAGATAACCTTATTGAGTTGCGACTAGGTGTCGTTGCGGGTTACAGGTACGGTAGCGAATTTGATGCATTTATCCAGTCTGGCAAGGTAAAAGTGTCAGATGTTAGGGAGTCGGTGCAAGGCATGGAAATGT
>JAWUYI010000115.1:0-22768 GCA_034110885.1 Oleiphilaceae bacterium | reverse complement strand
TTTGATTCCGAGAGCGAGAGCCCCAAGCGTTTGCCGCGCAGAATTAGCTTGAGCCGAACCCTATCTGCTTCTGAATAAATTCTTGTTTGCCCATCTCTTTCGGGTTGCAGTAGGCCTTCCGTTTCATAGAAGCGCATTGTCCGCGTTGTGATGTCGAATTCGCTCGACAGCTAAGATATGGAGTAGTTTTTCATTAGAATTTCGTTGGGCTCCCTATTAACTGCGTATCGCGCTTCGATTGTTGGAGCGCCATTATTAATTGACGTTGACGTTAACGTCAATTACTTTATGAGTAATGGCGCTATCTGAAATTTCGGGTGGGTATCTTTTATGAGTAACGGGCCCGGCTAGTTGTTTAGTCTGTTGCTTGGTGAAGTTGGCAAGGCACAGGCTTGGGGGTGAAGGGGGTGATTGGGTCAACTGGGTTTTAGTTGTTTGGTGATAAAAGCATCACACCTTGTCTTCGTACCATGTCAGACCAACTATCAATTTTTTCTGGCCCACTTAGGCGCTTCGCATTTTCCTTGCTAAATCTAGATAGCCACAGACCTCGTCCATTAAAGCTGTACACGGGCTCTAAGTCGGGGCGCAGGTTAGCGGGTTTGATCTCAGGGTCTATATTATCAAGAATCAAGGGTATGCTTTCGGGGGCTTCATAGTAGGCTAGCACCATGTGAGCTTGCCCTAGCTCGATCGCCTTTACGTAGCTTATTTGGAGTTTTTCTTCGGCAATACCCTTAGCTATCAAGGTAAAATATTTGGCGATTGCGTAGTCTTCGCAGTCTCCTGCATTGCGCGCCAGTAACTCAACGGGCGTGGCCCAGTAATCTTCCTCTCCCCATAGTTCTTGATCATTAACAAAGCGTGCCTGGTTAAAAAAATCATTCACGTGGTTGAGTTTATCAAGTTCGCCACCGGATTTGTCTTGAGCGAGAACCTGCCAATCTAGAAGTCGTTCTACGGCATCATCACCAAAATGCTTGCTCACAAGCTCAAGAAGCTTGGGTTGGAATTCGATGGCTAAGCACACTGATGAAATACACAAAAATAAGCCAAACAGTGTATGGCTTAGCTTTGTGTTCTTGCATCTATAGATGAGGCTAAGTGAAAACAGTTTAATTGTCGGCCCCATAGTTTGGTTTGCACGTCGAGCGAGGTTAAGGGACTTCACGCGAGAGGCAAGTCGCACAATGTCATTGCTGTTTCAGTCGCGCTCTAAGTGCGCTTAAGCGGTCCCGAATATTCTGTTTCTGAGCTGGAGTAATGGACGGTAACTCGCCTGTATTAATCCCGTTCTCGCCGTTATTGATAGGGATGTTGCCCATGACAGTGGGCATTGCCATGTCAGTGTCCCGGTAGTCAGTTTCTGGTTGACTTACGCTCGTCAGAAGTTGCGGACCGCCAGCGGATTCGGGGAAGAATAAGGTCTCAAGCTTTCCACCTCGATTGATAATGACACGATCTTGGTAAACCTCGTGTAATTTCGCTCCGCCGGGAAGCTCATCTCCAATGCCATAGCGGTCTGTCATCCGCTTAGGGTCTTCGATCAAGGCGCTACCTAGTTTTTGCTCAGAATCCGCACTAACGCCGGTCAGTGTTAGCTTTAACTTAGTTGTGGGTAGTTTATCAAGAGACTCAGCTTTGGGTTCCGGTGTGGCTTGATAGTTGCCAAACACTTTGAATGAGGCGACGTTGTACATGGGTTTTTCGGAGGCATTAGGGTTAGATGACGCCGCGGCGGGGACGCTGGCGACAACAGTGTCTTGTGACTCAAGGTAAAAAGGGTAGAGCTGCATGCCGATGCTAGCGATCGTTAGCAAGGCGATTAAAACTGCTGCAAATAATGGTAGCTGCTTTGACAGCATTGAGCTCCACTCCAATTCGACACGTGTTGTTAAATAATAGACCGTATTATTTTTTAAAAGAGCTTTAGCTTATCGCAGAAAGGCATAGGATGCAGCACAAAGTCGTCATGCTAAGACGTTTTGTGCTGCGCGGAGTCACGAGCGAAATCGTTAGAGGCTAATTATATTGGTTCTTAAGTTTTGAAGTTAGAGATCAGAGTTTGAAGGTTGGCGGTACTTTCAAGCAATTGGCTGCTCGCTGCCGACGCATTCTCGGCATTGTCTTGTGTTTCTTGGCCTAAATCCGAAATTTGCTGGGCGCTCGACTGAATATTGCTCGTCATCATCGACTGCTCTTCTGCAGCGCCTGCAATTTGTTGGCTCATCATTACAATGCTGCCGACACTCGTTACGATTTGTTGAAGGGCAGTGCTAACGCTCGTGCTTTGAGCGACTGTTTCTTCGGTCGATTTGTGGCTAGCGGTCATGGACTCTACAGCAAGCGCAACCCCTTTATGGAGTTTCTCAACCATTGCATCGATATCTTCTGTCGACTTTTGCGTGCGCTGAGACAGAGTACGAACTTCGTCCGCGACAACGGCAAAGCCGCGACCTTGCTCGCCTGCGCGCGCAGCTTCGATTGCGGCGTTTAGTGCAAGTAGGTTGGTTTGTTCCGCGATGGCCTTGATTTCAACCAGAGCGTTGGTGATGTCTTTGCTGTCTTGAGACACCTTGTGAATATGCTCTACCGATAAGTTGATCTCGCGTGCAAGACGATTAATTGTTTCTACGGTTGACTCAACAATGGCGGTGCCTTCATGGGCTCGTGATTCAGCTTGCAAGGCGGCGTCAGACGTTTGCTGCGTATTCTCTGCAACCTCTGCAACAGCGCTTACCATTTGTTGCATGGCACTCGAGATCTCTTCTGTCTCGTGGTGTTGAGTATGGAATGCGTCGCGGTTGGCGGCAGAAACATCGTTAAGTGTGTTTGCATCTTTGGCTAAGCCGACAATCATAAAGCGTGCAGTTTCAATTAATTGTTTAACTTGCATGGTCATATCGTTAAAAGAGAAGGTTAGCGACCCTAACTCGTCGTTACTTTGCTTTTTCAGGATGACGGTAAGGTCTCCAGAAGCAACTTTTTTAGCGGCAACAGAGAAATCTTCAATCGCTGTTTTAACCGAGAGAGAAAAGCCTGTATACAAATATGCGATCACTAGCAGAAGGAACGCAATAATAATGAAAAGGTTTGTTCGGAAGTCGAGTTTTTCTGTGAGTCGCTGACTTAGAATTTGACGAGATTGGACTGCCACGGCGTTATTAAGGTTGGCAATGACGTCATAGGCGTCATCCATTTCGCTCGCAAATTGCTGCCACGTGAGCGAGAGTTTAATAGGGTTTATGATGTCTGCGTCTAGGGTATTTAACAGCGTCTCGCTGACCTGAGTGAGTCTAGCAATACTGTCGCTTACTTCTGTTGAGTTTGCGTTCTCATATTGCTGGAGTTGAGATTGACGTTCACCTAGTTGGGTCGTTAGTTGGCTAATGCGGTCAAATTGCCTGTTGAGCTCGTCACTGATCTGATAATTGAGGGACCCGTCGAAAAGTGCATAGACGCCGTACGTTCTCGTGTAACTAAAGGCTTTACCTATTTCACTGCTCATATTGGTGCTGGTTTTCGTTAACACCTGAACTGCTTCATCAGGGTCTAAGCTCAGGGCAGAATTTAGCAATAACCAGTTTTTGATGTCGCTTAAAGCATGTTCAACTTTTCCAAAGCTTTGGCGCTGCGTGCCAATGTCTAGCTCTTGACTAACGCTTGATAGGATGGGGTTAATCTCTTTAAGTCGCTCGCTCAACTCTTGCGCCAATGGACTCGTATCTTCTTGCAGTGCCGTAATTCGTTGCTCGTAGCTTCTCTTAGCTTGCTGTGCTTTCTCATTAAACGTTTGGTTGGAGCGCTGCTTAGATATTGAGGCAAAGTCGATATGGTTGTATAGGTCGCTCTGTATGCCGCTCAAATGCTGGTAGAGATCAAGCCCCTTTATTTCATTTCTTACAGCGCTGATGTCTTGCTGCAGGCTTTGCACAATGACGGTGCCGAGACCAAAAATAGGCATCAACCAAAGTATGCTTATCAAGGCAAATTTTTGGGTGTAACTAAGGCGATTCATCAACGCGATCGCAGGGGACATTATTTGCTTCAAAGCGACTCCTAAATTATTTTGGTCAGACTCATAAGAAAAGGCATAGGTAGTCTATTTAAGCTCTTCTTTTTAAACTCTGTGCCTTAGTGTATCGACCTAAGCAGAAATATATTTAATGCTTTCTGATCTCGATCACTGCATTTGTTACTGACAAGAGCAACTTTAGCACTAAAACCGGTTTTCGCTAGTTGCGGACCGAGTACACATAAAACGAAGATATATGATATTTCGCCATGTTGAAGGCTTTTATTCAGGGCTTACGATGATTTAATCTAAGGCGCTAGGGTTGCGCAGCAGAAATCCCTACAATGTTTGCCCATTACTCACGAGTATCTACGTTTACAATCGATAAGCGAGATCAGACAAGAATTCATAATAAGCGAGTGTCAACCGGTGGATAGCACAGAGAGACCAGACAATCCTGAAAATGTTGATGGAGGTGTCGTGAAGGCAAATAACAACGACGAACAAGCCTCGTTAACTGCCACATCAGAGAGTGTTCCTGCTTTAACGCCATGGGATAGATTGCCTTTTACATACGCTAAGAAGCAAGGTGTTGTCATTACACAAGATGACTCGAGCAGCAGGATAGTTTATCGGCCAGGCTTGAGCCCGCAGACCTTTGCAGAACTAAACCGTGTTACTCAAGGCTCTTTAAAGTTTGATCTAGTGAGCGAGCAGGAATTTGAGGCCTTGCTCAACTCAGCCTATCAAAACGATTCAGCTGAAGCCATGCAAATGGTTGAAGGGCTTGGCGACGATATGGACCTTACCAGTCTTGCCAATTCTGTCCCGGAAACAGAAGATTTGATGGAGCAGGAAGACGACGCTCCGATCATTCGCTTGATTAACGCGATTTTGACGGAAGCCGTGAAGACTGGTGCGTCGGATGTGCATATCGAAACCTTTGAAAAGCAACTTGTAGTGCGTTTTCGAGTGGATGGCATTCTTAGAGAGATTGTAAAGCCTAAAAGAGCACTTGCTCCCTTGTTGGTTTCGCGTATTAAGGTTATGTCGAAGCTCGATATAGCGGAGAAACGAGTTCCTCAAGATGGGCGAATCTCGCTTAGAGTCGGTGGTCGTGAAGTTGATATTCGTGTTTCCACTATGCCTTCCGCAAACGGAGAGCGAATTGTGCTTCGTTTGCTTGATAAGAACGCAGGGCGCTTAAGCTTAGATTATTTGGGCATGAGTGCGCGTGATTTAGGCGCCATAAAAAGTATTTTGTCTCGCCCTCACGGGATTATGCTTGTAACGGGGCCTACAGGTTCTGGTCAAACATCGACTTTGTATGCGGGGTTGTCAGAGATCAATGATCGAAGCCGAAACATACTGACGGTAGAAGACCCTATTGAATATAACCTTCTAGGGATCGGTCAAACTCAAGTTAACAACAAAGTCGACATGACGTTTGCGCGAGGTTTGCGAGCAATCCTGCGGCAAGATCCTGATGTAGTGATGATAGGTGAAATTCGCGATCTAGAAACCGCAGAAATTGCGATACAAGCGAGTTTGACGGGTCACTTGGTGCTTTCGACCTTGCACACAAACACAGCCGTTGGTTCGATAACTCGATTAATGGATATGGGTGTAGAGCCCTTTCTGATTAGTAGTAGTTTGGTTGGGATCATTGCACAGCGCTTGGTTCGAGTACTTTGTGATGAATGCAAAGAGCCGTATCAAGCCGACCCAAGTCAATGCGAAGTCTTAGGTATTGCCCCCGAAGAGCCACCTACGATTTACCACGCGAAGGGTTGTGGTGAATGCAACCAATTAGGCTACCAAGGGCGTCTTGGTATTTACGAAATTGTTGAAATTGACCAAGATCTCCGAGCGCTTATTCATAGTCGTGCGGGAGAGCAAGAGCTTGAGCAGTGCGCACGTAAAAACGCGCCAGGCATTCAGGAAGATGGCGTACGCAAGGTGATTGCGGGCGTCACAACAATTGAAGAAGTATTGCGAGTTACCCATAAAGGTTAAGTATGGCTGCGTTCGAATATAAAGCCCTAGATCAAAAGGGAAAACAGCAAAAAGGAGTCCTTGAAGCGGATAGTTCGCGACAGGTTCGGCAGCTGTTGCGCGACAAAGGCTGGATTCCTCTTGAGGCAGAGCTGACAGTCGAAAAAGACCGCAGCGAAAGTTTGTTTGTACGCCGTAGAAGCATCAGCGTTAAAGATTTAGCATTACTGACGCGCCAAATATCGACACTGGTGCAGTCGGGTATTCCTATTGAAGAAACACTTAGTGCGGTGGCGTCTCAGAGCGAGCGGCCAGCAATTCGAAGTATGATGCTGGCGATCAGAGCCAAAGTGCTAGAAGGGTATACTCTGGCAGATAGCCTTGGCGAATTTCCCGGCGCGTTCCCTAAGCTTTACCGTTCGACCGTTGCGGCGGGAGAACATGCAGGCCATCTAGATCTCGTACTTAACCGTTTAGCCGACTACACAGAGAGCCGGCAAGCGGCGCGTCAAAAGATTCAGTTAGCCGCTATTTACCCGATTATCTTGTCATTTGTGGCGATTGCGATCGTCGTATTTCTATTGACCTATGTGGTGCCTGATATTATTGACGTGTTCATAAACAATGGGCAAGAGTTACCACCATTAACGCAAGGCCTGTTAGCGGCAAGTGATTTTCTGAGTGCGTGGGGTGGTTTGCTTGCAATACTTGCGGTTCTAGCTTTGATTGGTTTCCGGTACATGATGCGCAAAGACGCGTTTCGCTTTGCATGGCATAAGCGTTTATTGCATATGCCTTTTATCAAGAAGATTTCGCGAGGTTCAAATACAGCTCAGTTTGCAAGTACTTTAAGTATCTTGAATAGCTCGGGTGTGCCATTAGTCGAGGCAATGAAAATTAGTTCAGAAGTGCTCTCTAACGATTGTCTAAAGGCAGCGCTGCAAGAGTCTGCGCAGTCGGTAAGTGAAGGTTCAAGTCTGTATAAATCGCTCGAGAATACAGGGTATTTTCCACCGATGATGGTACATATGATTGCCAGTGGTGAGTCGAGCGGTGAATTAGACCAAATGCTAGAGCGAACCGCGGCACATCAAGAAAGTGATTTGCAAGGCTTGATTGAAACCATTGTTGGTCTGTTCGAGCCTTTGATGTTGTTATTTATGGGTGGAGTGGTGCTTATTATAGTACTGGCAATCATGCTACCGATATTGAATATGAGCAACTTGGTAGGTTAAAGAGTGTGGTTTAATCGGCGTTGCTCATTAGACGTTGGTTAATAACGTGGTTTATAAAAATCTAAAATAAGTAAGGAAGGCATTATGCGAGCGGTTAGCAATAAACAAGCGGGTTTTACCCTTATCGAAATCATGGTTGTTATGGTTATTTTAGGGTTGTTGGTCGCAGTGGTCGCGCCAAACATATTGGGTCGTGGTGAAGAGGCGCGTATAGGTGTCGCTAAAACTCAGCTTCGTAATGTTTCAAGCGCACTAGATCTATATAAGTTAGACAACTTCAATTATCCCAGCACAGAGCAGGGCTTAGAGGCGCTAGTTAAAGAGCCGTCGGGCTCTCCAGCCGCTAAAAACTGGAATAAAGATGGGTATTTGCCTTCGGTTCCAGTTGATCCTTGGGGTGTAGAATATCAGTATGTAAGTCCGGGTTCAGAGGGTGCTTACGCCCTTTACTCGTTTGGTCCTGATCAAAAAGAAGGCGGTTCTGAAGACGGCGCAGATATTAGCGTTCACGACTTAAACTAAGAATTATGCGAGCTAAGAGCCAGCTTCAAGGCTTCACGCTGATTGAGTTGCTCGTTGTCATCGTGCTGCTAGGGCTGCTAACAACCGTTGCAGTCTCTACGGTCGGCGGCGGCAATCAAGCGCGTGAGTTAGAGATCGAGACTAATCGACTCCATGCCTTGCTGCGAATAGCTGCTGACGAAGCTGTGTTTACAAATACTGAAATTGGCGTAGCGATTGAAGATAAAGGCTACGAGTTTTTGATCTACGACGAAGAAAACAGAGAATGGGTCGAGTCTAGCTCCGTTCAATTAAAGCCGTATGTTTTTCCTGAATGGATCGTTATTGATTTTCGACGCGACGGAGAAGAACAAACGCTTCCAAGTAAAGATGAAGAGTCCCGCGAATTTGGCGAAGCACCACCTAAAAGGCCACAGTTTATGTTGCTATCTAGTGGCGAGGTGACCAATTTCACGCTGGGGCTAGAAATAGACGGTCAGTCAGACATTCGATACGAAATTACGCTCAGTGAACAGGGTCAAATAATCCTTCCTCACGTCGAAGAAAGGAAACAAGCGCGTGATGGAGATTAGTCCTCGTCAAACGCTTGTATCGAAAACTAACAAGGTAAAAGGCTTTACCTTGTTGGAAGTCTTGGTTGCGCTTATCTTTTTCGCTTTAATTGGGCTTGTCCTGCAAGAAGTGAGTGCGTCGAGTGTCAGTCAGTATCTATCGATTCGCAATAATACCTATGCCACCTGGATTGCTCAGAACAAACTGAGCACTTTGCGTGTGGCGGACAATATTCCGTCGCCTAAAGAATATAAAGAAGATATTGAATATGGCGTTGATGAGTGGCAAGTGGTAACGAAGGTCATCGCTACTGAAAATCCTGACATCCATCGTGTAGAAGTAGTGGTGTTCTTGCGCGGCGAAGGCGCGAGTGATCTTAGGCGTATACGCAGTTTAAGCGGCTTCGTGGGGCGATATTAATGAAGGCTACCTCTCATTTAATGCCGCGCTATTCAGTTTCAGGATTTACGCTGCTTGAGGTTCTGATTGCTATTGTCATTACCGCACTAATCGGTCTCGGTTCTTGGCAGTTGCTGAACAGTGCGATTCGTACCAATGACATCACACAACGAGCGCTGAGTGAGTTGGCGCAGGTGCAAAAAACCATGCACTTTATAAGTAAAGACTTTGAGCAAATTGTGCCGCGCTCCATTCGTGATGAATACGGCGACTATCAGGCAGCGATCACGACCGAAAGTGATTTTTATGCTGTCGAATTTACGAGGGTTGGTTGGCGTAACCCCCTCCAAGACAAACGTTCGGCGGTGCAGCGCGTTGCTTACGAATTCAATGACGGTGATGTGCTAAGGCATTATTGGGACGTTCTAGATCGAGCGCAAGATTCGGAACCAAAAACCATTTTGCTGCTAGACCGGGTTGAGAATTTCGAGCTTGCCTACCTGAATGAAAGCGATGCATGGGTAGATTCGTGGCCTCAAGATTCTCAGTCGGGAGAAGAGCCAGAAGACCGTATGTCTGAGTTCGCAACATTACCTAAAGCAATTAGGGTGCGCTTATCCCACCCTAAGTTTGGTTCGATAGAACGTTTATTTGATACCGTTTCCTATATAGAGAATCAGATGATACAAGTCGGTGGTGGACCTCGTGATCAAAACGGACAGAATGAAAACAGCGGCAACGATGATTTTAATCAAAACCCGGGCTCTGACGCGCTAGGTAATCAAGGCAATGTTGGTGATGGCAGTGTTGAGGAAACCGCGCCATGACATCCTTTCGCTTTGAAAGCCTAAAAGGAGTGCGTACTTCACCGAGTTTGGGTCGAAAGCAGTCGGGCGTGGCACTTATGATTGTGATTATGGTTTTTGCCTTAGTCTCGATTCTTGCCGTCGGAATTTATAAGCGACAAAAATTGTTTATATATAGTTCGAGTAACTTCTTAGCGAGCGCACAAGCATACGAATACGCCTTAGGTTCAGAAACCTATGCCCGCCGGCTGTTGAAAGCGGACTGGGACGAGGACAAAAAAGATAATAAATTCATTGATGACCAAGAGCAGGTAAAGAGCGCGCTTTTACTGCCCGTTGATAATGCGATTCTCGAAGCTCAGTTCAACGATGTGCATGGCAAACTCAACCTAAACGATTTAGTGAGCGTTGATGGCGTGCCAAACCAATTAATGCAAGTTCGATTCAAGCGTCTCTTGGATCGTTTGGCGATAGAACAGCCAAAATTTGAACGTATTCAAGACTGGATAGATGAGAATCAGGAAGCAACGGGCATAGAGGGCGTTGAAGATGGTGAATATCTAGGTTTAAATCCACCTTTTCGAACCGGAGGGCAGCCTTTTGTTCATGTGAGTGAGTTATTATTAATAGAAGGGCTTACTCAAGACGACTATGAAGCGATATTGCCTTTTATATCTGTGTTGCCTCAAGGTCGCGCACATATCAATGTGAATACAGCAAGTGCTGAGATATTTCAAAGCTTGATTGAGGACCTTCCAGACAATCAAGCGCAGGACTTAGTTGCGCAAGCGGAGTCTAAACCGTGGGAATCCGTGCAAGAGTTTAAAACAGACCCGCTGTTAAAGGGGGCTAAAATCGATTTCAATTATCTTGATGTGTACTCCAACTTTTTTGAAGTGGCGACGCGTATCACGTTATCAGAAAGGCAGGTGCGGTTGCGTTCATTACTTTATCGCGATAAAAGTGACGGTAGTATAAGCTTGGTGCAGCGTGATCAGGGTCAAAAATATTTAATTACCAAAGATCAGGTCGGGTTATAATGTTTAGCGCGTCTACAACTCCAACAATAAGATTAGAAGATTATGCCGAGTAAGCTTTTTGTAAGACCGTGTGAACCCTATGCTGCAGCATCTGCAGTGTATGATTGGTCTCTCTATGATGTTGCTGGCATGCGCTTGGCAAATGGTAACGCAGCGGCGTTAAGCGATGTTGAGCAGATGCTCATGCAAAATGGTGTCGAGCAAGCAAGTCTCTATTTGCTCTGGCCTTCAAATGTTGCGTTTTCTACCCGAATAAAAATACCAGGAAAACAATCACGCTATTTGCAGCAAGCCATCGCATTCGCCATCGAAGACCGGCTTACCCAAGATTTAGACCTAACCCATATGGCGATTGGTGCGCGCAGCAAGCAGGGTACATACCCTGTAGTGTGTGTCGACAAGTCATTGTATCTCGGTTTTCATGATAGTGTTCAAGACACCGATAGCCACATCGATCTTCGCGGCTCGTTTCTTGATGCAGAGCTTCTGCCGAGACAAGAATACGACATGGTGATCAGTATCGAAAATGGTACGTGCTTAGTTAACTCAGAGCGTCATGGTAGTGTAGGGCTCATCCAGAACAATCTTATTCCCTATCTTGATACCGTATTTTTAAGTCCTCACGAAGACCAAGACAACAAAGACCAAGTGTTCGCGATAAAACTTTATCAAACGGAAGCGGAGCTTGAATCCAACAAACTCTTGATCGCTGAATTGGAACAATACCCTAGTTTAGAGCTTCATCTAGAAACCGTGCGCATTAGTCAATTAGACCTTCTCGCCGAATCTTTCTTTCACAATGGTGAGCCTAGTTTGGATTTGTGTCAGGGTGATTTTAAGCTGCAGAATCAAAACTCGGCCTCTTGGTCGAAATGGCGTTGGGTGGCAGGCATCGCGGTTCTGGCATTTTTATTACAAATTGGCGTGTTTGTCGGTAAAGGGATTTACTATCAAGTGCAAGCCGAAGAAATTGGAGCTAAAGCTCTGGCAGCCTACAAGCAAGCTGTTCCCAATTCGAAAACTGTCCCAGTATCTCGGCTTCAGCGGATTATTAAAGGCAAGCTCAATCAAGCCCAATCTTCTGGTAGTTCTGCGGGTTTTTTAGCCTTACTAGGCGAAGCAGCCTATCAATATAATAGGTTCCCTAATAAGCAGGGAGTGAGCTTTACCTCGATTAATTTTAACGAGCAAAGGGGAGAACTTGTCATTGAGCTGCGTTCTCGAAACTTTGAGCAATTAGATCAACTTAAACAAGCGATTGTAGCGGCTGGTTACGAAGTGAAAATCAGCTCCGCAGTGCAAGAAGATACGTATTTCCGTGGTCGTCTTAGCGTGAGCGATTCTTAGGGGAACTTTATGTTAGCAAATCATCCGGTCGTTCTGAATGCTAAAAAATCTTGGGAGGCTCTAACTGACCGAGACAGAATCAGTTTAAAGATTCTAGCTGCGGTTCTTGGTGTCCTGTTCATTTATTCTGGGGTGTGGGTGCCAGCACAGAACTTTATGGTAGATCAGCGGTCAATACTTGAGACGAACAAAAACTTGCTAGTATTGGTGCAAACTAATCAGCAAGCGTTATCCAAAACCGCTCGCTCTAGTGGGCAATCAACCGCGGGTATAGACAGTCAGCAATTAGTGTCGACCGTTACCAATTTGGCTAAAAAAGAAGGCTTAAGTTTGAAGCGCTTCGAACCCTCTGGAGAGCAAAAAGTCAAAGTTTGGGTTGAGGACGCTTCCTTCGATAAGCTAGTAAGCTGGCTGACGGAGCTAGAGCGGAACTTGAAGGTTAGAGTCGAGCAGATTTCGATCGAGAAGGATGACGCAGAGGGGCTAGTAAGCGCCCGCCTTACTTTGTCCTCATAAGCTATACTCTATTTCGTGAGTGTTCGCGAAATATACATGATCGGCGAACAATAATAATAGGGAAAGGGGACCAAGCAGTCATGACAATGATTACCGATGAGCTCGAAGCGCGCGTTGTGCGTCTTGAAGTTAGCGCTCTCAGTGAAGCAAAAGCTATTCTTTATCGCGCATATAAACATGAACCCACGTTTCAGTATTTATTCGACTCTAAGCGCCCCGGCTATGACCAAAGGGTTCGCGCTACTATAAGAGAGTTGCTGTCGCTTCACTTTGCATCAAACCAAGAAGTTATTGGTCTTGCTCTAGACAACCACCTTATAGCAGTAGCATTAGTTGGCAGCCCTAATGTCCGCCTAGATTTATCTAAGCAGTTCTCGTGGCGCATGCGCATGATGCTGACAGCCGGAATGGACTGCACTTGGCGCTATATTAATTATCATAAGCAGGTTCACGCTTTACTACCTGATGGCGAGCATCACGAACTGCCCTTAATTGGCGTAGACGGTAAATACCGAAATATGGGTTATGGCAAGAAGATGATGCAGTCTTTGGAAGATATCTGTCATCAGAACTCCAAATCCAAAGGTATCGCACTAGATACCGGTAATGCTCGTTATCTGAATTTTTATAAGAGCATTGGATACAAAGTCGTTGGCACCGTAAAACTCGGTGACATAAACGAAAGTGTTCTATTCAAGAGCCTTTAGGGTCTTCTCTATACATTAGCGTAAGGTTAGGAGTGGTATGTCAGACTTTGATTACGATCTTTTTGTCATTGGTGCGGGTTCCGGCGGTGTTCGATTGGCTCGAATGTCTGCCGCAATGGGCGCAAATGTAGCGGTAGCAGAAGATCGATATTTGGGTGGAACCTGCGTCAATGTAGGCTGTGTGCCCAAAAAATTATTCGTATATGCTTCGCACGTCCGTGAAGAACTAGAAGATGGCGCTGGTTTTGGTTGGCAGCACTCCGGTGAGTTAAAACTGGATTGGCAAACGCTGATTGAAAATAAGAATACCGAAATCAAACGACTTAACGGCATCTATCAGTCATTGCTCGAAAATAGTGGTGCACAGATCATTAATGGACGCGCCGAAATCAAAGGCCCGAACGAAGTGGTGGTAGAGGGTGAGTCGTATTCTGCAGAACGTATTGTCATCGCGACGGGCAGTTGGCCGCGTTTGCCAGAATTCGAGGGGGCTGAGTTTGTTAAAACATCAAACGAGTTTTTTTTCCTCGACGAACTTCCTCAAACAGCGACCGTTTTAGGCGGTGGGTACATCGCGATAGAGTTAGCGGGCATCTTGCAGGGCCTTGGTGTTCAAACCAAGATTGTATACCGTGGCGATACCTTGCTGCGCGGCTTTGATAATGAAGTCCGACGTTTTGTTACCGCAGAGGTGCAAAAAAAGGGCATAGAATTAGTACTTGAAAACAATATTTCAAAGATCGGTAAAAGTCGTGATGGTGGCTTTGATGTAAGTCTAGAGTCTGGCACCGCCCATCAGGCAGATCTTGTACTTGCGGCGATCGGGCGAATACCTCTTACTAAGGGTTTGGGTATCGAGTCTGTAAACCTTGAAACAAACAAGAACGGCGAGATCAAGGTTAACGAACGCTTCGAAACCAATGTGGCCTCTATTTTTGCCATTGGCGATGTTGTTGGCGGGCCTCAATTAACGCCGATTGCACTGGCGGAAGGGATGTTCCTTGCAAATAGCTTCTTTGGCGAGCATAAGCCTGCCTTGCTCGACTATGGCAATATACCAACAGCGGTTTTTTGTCAGCCAAATATCGGTACCGTGGGTTTGACTGAGGAAGAAGCCAAAGCAAATAGCCCAGAGGTAGATGTTTATGTCTCGAGTTTCAAACCGATGAAACATACGCTTTCCGGTCGGGACGAGCGCAGCCTTATGAAACTTATAGTCGATCGCAAGACAGACAAAGTGATTGGTGCGCACATGGTTGGGGCAGAGGCAGGAGAGATTATTCAAGGCTTGGCGGTTGCAATAAAGGCCGGTGCTACGAAGGCAACGTTCGATTCGACTATCGGCATTCACCCTACGGCGGCCGAGGAATTTGTGACAATGCGACAAGTTCGTGTCGAGTAAGCCAAAAACAGCTTAGTGAGCGTGTAAAAAAAAGATATACTCGCGCTTTGTTAGAATTTTTAGGAGTTGGTTTTGAGTTCTGTTGAGTTACAACGACGTGTCCTATCCGGTATGCGCCCAACCGGTAAATTGCACTTGGGCCATTATCACGGTGTATTAAAGAATTGGGTCGAGCTTCAGCACGACTACGAGTGTTTTTTCTTTGTCGCCGACTGGCACGCGTTAACAACACATTATGAAAACCCACACCTTATAGAACAAAGCGTTTGGGATATGGTTATCGACTGGCTTGCAGCCGGCATTAACCCTGGTTCGGTCACCATGTTTGTTCAGTCTCACGTGCCAGAACACGCAGAGCTGCATTTATTGCTTTCAATGATGACGCCTTTAGGCTGGTTGGAGCGTGTGCCGACCTATAAAGACCAACAAGAAAAATTAAAAGAGAAAGATCTCGCTACATATGGTTTTCTTGGATACCCGCTGCTTCAAAGTGCGGATATTTTAGTATATCGCGCTGGGCTTGTTCCCGTCGGTGCCGACCAAGTTGCTCACGTAGAACTAACGCGAGAAATAGCTCGACGATTTAATCACCTCTATGGAAAAGACCCAGGCTTTGAAGAGCAGGCGGAAGCTGCAATCCAAAAAATGGGTAAGAAAAACGCCAAGCTCTATAAGAACTTGCAGAAGCGTTATTTAGAGCAAGGTGACGACGAAGCGTTAGCGATCGCCCGAGCGCTCATTCAAGATCAGCAGAATATCGCAATCAGCGACAAAGAGCGTTTGTTCGGATATATCGAAGGCGGCGGTAAAGTCGTGCTGCCCGAACCGCAACCCTTACTGACTGCTGCATCGAAAATGCCCGGTTTAGACGGCCAAAAAATGTCTAAGTCGTATAACAATACGATTGGGCTTCGTGAAGATGCAGACAGCGTCGCACACAAAATTAAGACCATGCAGACTGACCCGCAGCGTGCGCGACTGACTGATCCGGGTGATCCAGAAAAATGCCCAGTGTGGAAGCTTCACGAAGTGTATTCCGAAGAAGATACAAAACAATGGGTTCAAAATGGCTGTAAGACAGCTGGAATTGGTTGTCTTGACTGTAAGAAGCCTCTAATTGAAAAAATCCTAGAAGAGCAAAAACCGATTATTGAACGTGCTCGCCACTACGAAGACAACCCTGAGCTTGTTCGGGGTATATTAAGTGAAGGGCGCGAAAAAGCGCGGGATGCAGCAAAAGCTACGTTGGAAGAAGTACGCGCAGTGATGGGTTTGTCTTTCGGTTTGTGATTTACTCATTTAAATCAATTTTTTAGTAAGACCAAACGCCTGCGCATGCAGGCGTTTTAAGTTTTATAGAATCGTTATAATATTCGTGACCACAGATTGGTATAAATACATTCGGTACTCATGGCCCAATAGGACGCATAATGGTTTCAGCTGACTCAAAATCAGGGAATGAAGACGGTTCTGAGCCTTCCTCGAAAGAAGCTTTAGTCCAGCAAGAATTACCCTTAGCGTTTGTGGACGGGAAGCCGATCACCTCGATTCCTCAAGATTTGTATATTCCGCCGGATGCTCTCTCCGTTATCTTGGAGGCGTTTGAGGGTCCGCTCGATCTGTTGCTCTACCTCATACGAAAACAGAATATGGACATTCTTGAGATCGATGTATGCGATATTACCAAGCAATATATGGAATATATCGATCTTGCCCAATCAATGAAGTTTGAATTGGCTGCTGAGTATTTGCTCATGGCGGCCATGCTTGCCGAGATCAAATCGCGAATGTTATTACCGCGCCCTAAAAATGATGAAGGCGAAGAGGACGATCCTCGCGCCGAGTTAATACGAAGGCTGCAACAATACGAACGTTACAAGAAGGCTTCGGAGGATATCGATGCGCTTCCTCGGCAGGAACGAAATTTTTTCGCGGCGCGAGCGCAAGCTCAAATAGATCAAGTCTCGAAAAAAGAGCCGGTCGTCAGCTTAGACGAGTTAATGCTTGCGCTAAAGTCGGTACTTGAGCGCTCAGATCATTTTGGAAGCCATCAAATTCATCGTGAGGTGCTGTCTACAAGAGAGCGCATGTCGATGATTTTAGAAAAAATAGGCTCCAACGAATTTATGGCGTTCCATGAGTTTTTTACGTTGGAAGAGGGTAGGTCGGGTGTGGTCGTGACGTTTTTAGCGTTTATGGAACTGGTCAAAGAGCAGTTGGTTGACCTAGTGCAAGCAGAACCACTTGGGCCGATTCATGTGATAGCGAGAGGTGCGCATGACTGATAGTTATGAAAAGGCTGGGGCTAAGCGTGATAAAAAGCGCCAACGCAAGAGTGAAGACAAGGTCTCTAAAGAGAGCCCATCTAAAGAAACTGCCTCTAAAGAAAATACATCTGAAGACAACAATGGGCCCGATAATCCAGACGTCGGCTTGAATGAAAGCATGAGCGCGGAGTGCGATCAAAACCTTGAAGATGCGATGGATCATCCAATTGACTTAAGTGGTCTCAAATCTCAAGCAGTCGATCTCGGTCGGGAACAGCTAAAAGTTGTTATTGAAGCCATCTTAATGGCCGCAGATAAAGCCATGAGTATCGATCAATTGCTTAGTTTGTTCGAATTACATGAGCAACCTTTGCGTCAGGACATTAAAAGCGTACTTTCAGAGCTTCAACTTGATTACAGCGGTCGTGGGGTTTTACTGCTAGAGACGGGAAGCGGCTTTAGTTTTCAAACCAACAAAACAGCAGCATCTTGGGTTAGCAGGCTCTGGGACGAGCGGCCGCAGCGTTATTCAAGAGCACTTTTAGAAACGCTCGCACTCATCGCTTACCGACAACCGATTACACGTGGCGAGATTGAGGACGTTAGAGGTGTGGCGGTTAGTTCCCAGATTGTAAAAACGATGCTTGAACGCAACTGGATTAGAGTGGTTGGGCACAGAGAGGTTCCTGGACGGCCCGCCATTTACGCGACCACTCGGCAGTTTTTGGACTATTTTGGCCTGAAGTCTCTTGATCAACTGCCGCCCTTGAGTGAACTACGTGATATCGAAGCGATTGCGAGGGATGTATCGAAGCAGTTAGAGCTAAACGATATGGAGTCACAAACCGGGGCGTCAAGTTCAATTAGCGAAGGCGATTCGGAAGAAGGTCCAAGTGATAGTACCTTACATTGAGCTAGTAATGAGTGTGTTTAACCATCTGAAAGCGCAGATGCTCTTCTATATATAGTGCAAGGTGTGGGTATACAGCATTTTTGGTTACTGATTAATGCTCTTAGGTTGAACTTAGCATTCATGGATTGCTGTTTTTGTATTAATCGGTGGTAGTTTTTGCATTATTCGAAGCGCTTTGCACGCGTAAAGGCGCGGCTAGCTTTCAATTCCAGTTATCTGACTGACCTTGTCTAAGCTCTCTTGGTATTCTGAATTCACCTCTGAATCAGAAACAATGCCTCCGCCACCCCAGCAAAGCAAAGTGTTACCAATGCGCTCGACCGTACGAATCAAGATGCTTGAGTCAAAATGGCCGGTAGCAGATGAATAGAAAATCGACCCGCAATAATAGCGTCTTTGATGCATCTCAAGTTCCTCGATGATCTCCATGGCTCTAATTTTCGGCGCGCCGGTTATCGAACCGCCGGGAAACGCACTAAAAAATGCATCGATGGCAAGAACGCTTGGCGTTAAGGTGCCTTTAATCGTGCTAACTAGATGATGTACATTCTCATAACTTTCAATCTCAAATAGCTTATCTACGTTAATCGAACCGTTTTCACATACTTTACCAAGGTCGTTACGAAGCAAGTCTACAATCATTAGGTTTTCCGCAAGGTTTTTTCCGGTTTTCAGTTGTGCGATATCGTTGAACTCTAGTTTTCCGGCATTCTTGATCGTTCCTTTGATAGGTTTCGTTTGAATCTGTGCTCCGTGAGCATATAAAAATTGCTCTGGCGAGAAAGATAAGAGTTGCTGAGTATCTGAAATCTCAAAATAAGCGCAATAACCCGCACCGGAATCTTCCGCATGCTTTATAAATAGCTTAAGCACCTCTTCTTTAGCTAGATCGTGTTGGGTCTCAAACCGTTGGGTAAGGTTTACTTGGTAACAATCGCCTTCCTTTATATAGGACTGAATACGATCGAATTGTCCTCGATAGTCAGTCTCATTCTGCGATGGATTCCAGTTTAGGTTTGTAAAGCTCGTAATAGGGGGAGTGTTGGGCGCTTCTTTCCCAAAATTATCGGTGTTGGCGGTGCTAAGGCCAGAGATGCTGACATCTTCTTGGTTTTTTTGGTGTTCGCCAATGACACCAAGAACAAGCCGTTTGTTCTCCTCGCTGCACTCATCTGAAAAATAGATGATTCCTTGCTCTAAATGATGGTCGTATTGATAGGACCACACATAGTAGGCTGCAATAAAGCTAGAATCGGTTCCGTCCCGAGCAAGATCGTTTGCTTTGTTGTTATCGGTGTTGCTGTCGGCGAAGTTGGCGAAGTTGTTAGCGAAGCCGTGGTCGTCATCTTCTGCGAAGTTTTCTCTATTTGATTCCGCGGGTAACGCTTGAGAGTAGGGCGCCGCGCCGATCCAACCTTTCGAGAATCGAAGATCTGTAAAGGGTAGCGCTTCAATAACGCCGTTCGCGAGGCTCAATGCTTCAGTAATGCAGACGTTCTGGGTGTGCTTAGTCGCATGTATTGTATCTTTTACGTGCGTCGAGCATGATGAAGTCACGCTCTTAGTCGGGTTGCCGACGAGTAAGTCACGACAATTTCCGTCATGAGAGCGGCAGCTCTTTAAATAAACCGGGCGCTTTAATTGTTGCAATACCTTAATAATCATGGAATTGCTTAAAGTAACTTGAAGAAATGACGACATATAAGCTTATCTAACTTGGTAAAGCGCGAAATGAATTAGGTGTAGAAACACCTTTATTAGGTTATGTGACTTTTCTGACAAAATATTGCGGAATCACGGTAGATTTTTGTTTCACGAAGCTTTAATTTTACGCGCGTTAAAGACTTTATAACAAATAAAAAAGCGTTAAAGGCAAGTTCCTATAAATAGAAGGGCTTAAACCAGAAGTTTAAAGGCTTTTATTTTACAGCGCTTATATAAATACGACGGAGTAATACATGTATAAATATCTTTCAAAGTTAGCCTTAGTGGCTTTGGCCTCATTTGCTTTAGCGGGTGCTCTTAGTGCAGAAGAAGCAAAACCTAAGGCTGAAGATCTTGTTGAGTCTCCCGTAGGCGGCGGCGGTGAAGACCTTAACCAAATAAGACGTGCTAAGCTTACGGAGGAGGCTGCATTAAAGCAGTTGAAGTTTATGATGGTTAAAGGCTGGGAACGTGTGGAGCCAGACTTGCTTGAGCGGGGTTCTTTTAAGCCGATGGGCTTAACGCTTTCGCCGCAGGGTGAGTTCAGACCGGTTTACTTAGATAAGCAAGAAGAGATTCCTCAAGACTTTGCTCTAGAGGCGATTGTTAAAACACTCAAAGATATTGCTCGCTCAAGAACTCAATGGGCGGTTGGTGTGATCTATGTTACCGGCGTAAAGCAAGAAGACGGAACATACTTTCGTCAAATTAGTGTCGCAGCAGAGCATATAGCAGGTTGGGCGCGCCAGTGGTCATACCCTTATAAGGTGGTCGATGGTGAAATTAAGTTAGGTGCGGTAGTAGAAAGGGAGATGGCACCAATTTACTTTCAGTAAGGGTGCAAACAAAAAATGCCGCGAAAGCGGCTTTTTTTATGTGTGCTTTTCCGATTCAAAGACTTTTGGCCGTGAGTGAGAGCGCTAAGTGCTTGAAGCGGTGAGCTAAACCTGCCGACATCGATATTAAGCGTCAAAATGACAAGGGTTTGTGAAATAATGTTGCAATTCATGTCTATGTAACTTGGCGTAACTTTTTTTGATAGATTTCACGGAAACGGCCCGGTAGATTCAATACTATAGCGTCACTGGTTAGCGAAAGCCGACCGGCAAAAAAACGAAAGAACTTAACAATAATATTTAGCAGCACGTTTAACACGGATAATCCGGTTCAGCGTTGTTAGCATAAACAACTATGTTTTCTTAGGAGAATAATATGAAAGGCCTGAAAAAAATTGCATTAACTGCGGCGATCGCAGCAGTATCAGCTGGCGCACAAGCTGAACTTAAAGCTCTAGACGATTCAGCAATGGGTGAATTGACTGGTCAAGCTGGTTTGACTATCGACGTTGAAACTAAGTACACAATTGGTGAATTCCAATACAAAGACGCTGGTAGCTTGTTCTTAACGAACATCAGCTTGGGCGGAAACGAAAATGCTGGCGGCGCAATCCCTAACAGCACTTACTTAGACAACTTCCGCATGACCATCGATATCGCTGGTTCACAAGGCCCAGTTTCGGCTTCTGATCTAGGCGACAACACGTTCGCTTACGGTTTTGCTGAAGTTCGTGGTCTAGCAGCAGTTCACGTAGCTGGCGGTAACGGTGATTCAAGCTTCCTAAGTGCAGCTGGTGGTACTCTTGATATCGCTACTACTGGTAACTTGTTAGTAGAAGTCACTGACGCTGGTCGTGGTGTTGCTGATCTTTCTGTTGCTGGTTCTGATGCGATCGATAGCGTTAAAACATACGGTGACGGTGATCTAGTAATTCACTTTGGATTTACCGATGCATGGCAAAAAGCTGGTGGCTTTGGCGCAATGCTAACTAGCCAAGGTATCGATTACGCAGGTACTACTTCTGGCCTTAGCCTTTCAAATGCTACTTTTGAGCAAGCTATTGAAGTTGCTTCTAAAGCAGTTGACTTTAACTTCAGCATCGATGCAATCGGTATCGCTTCAAGCGACTTCGTAACTGGTGAGACTGCTACTGCTGCAGGCGCTGTAACAACTACCTACAACACTGTAGACGTATTTGGCAATGCTGAAGCAATGGAAATCGGTACAAACCTTACTACTGGTACAGACGCTGACGCTAGCACTACAGTGTTGATCTCGAACCTAGATATCAACGGTTTCTTAGGCCCTGGCGATTTGCACATCGAAAACAACGGTAACGGCTTCGGTGGTAACACTGGTTCTGGCGACGCAGACTCTAAAATCCATTGGGGTTCATACTTCAAGATCACTGATCTAGACGTATATATTGACATCGCTGGTCTTATGATCCAAGGCTTGAGAATTGACAACGTACGTGGTGACACTACTGGTCTAGACGGAACTTCTTCTTTCGGCTTCGCTCACTCTATTCGTGACATCTATGCTGTTAAAGATGCAATCTTCCAAGGTGATCAATTCGCAGCTTGGGCTGGCGGTACAGCTACTTCACCTCTTGCTGACGGTGTTGCGTTGAACACTCGCTTCAAAGGCGACATGGACATCGCTCACTTGTCATTCGGTGATACTGGTACGTCTATCGGTGAACTATACTGGACTGACATCGAGTCAGACACTAAGTGGACTATCTCTGCTCACTAAGATCGTCTGATCTGAATTACTTCGGTGATTCAAGGATAGCTGCCCCTCGGGGCAGCTTTTCTGTCTACAAAAGTTATTTTCACGAAGTTTAAAGTCAAAGATAATTTTTTTAGTCAGATTAAAGCTCCAGGTTAACGACTGGGATTAGAGAATCCGGAATTAAAGAATCCGGAGTTAGAGAATCAAAGAGATTAAGCACAAGGCGATGAATGCCGAACATTCTGTTAGCTAAGTGTTAAATTTGTGAAAGCTATTGAACCAAAGTGCAGCGTCAGCTAAGTAGATCTAATTGTTTGTTCTATTTACTTTGCGAAGCCACCCAAGCCGACGGGTGCTGACTGTTTCTAAGTTCAGTAGAAAAGTCTTTAACGACTTAAGTAAGCTAGGGTAAGATGGAGTTGTATACCCTACAAAATAAAGATGCCACTTACGTGGTAGGTGTCTTATAAAAATATAATAAAACCAGGGACTAGCAGCTATGAATAAGTTGACCCAGAAATTTCTATCAATAGGTTTAGCAAGCGCCTTGCTTGCGCCTTTAGCCTATGCCGAACTAAAGCAAATAGACGACGAAACACTTGCCGATATTGAAGGTCAGGCAGGCCTGACCATTGACATCGATATGGGTGTTAACGTGGGCGAATTCATGTACAAAGATGCCGGCTCCATAGTTATGCAGGGTATTCGCATGGGTGGTATGAACCGTTGTGGCGATACCGGCGGTGCAAACGGGTCAGGACCTCAAGACGCATG
>JAWUYI010000114.1:0-16428 GCA_034110885.1 Oleiphilaceae bacterium | reverse complement strand
AACAGGAACGCCCGTAAAAGCTGAAACCATCGCGGTGCACATTGCTATTCCAGCACTCGGCCCATCTTTAGGCGTAGCTCCTTCAGGCACGTGAATATGGACATCGTTATTCTCATGAAAATCTGGCTCTATATGTAAGGCATCTGCGCGACTTCTAACGACAGTCATGGCAGCTTGAATCGACTCCAACATAACCTCACCGAGCGAACCCGTTCGAACCACCTTCCCCTTACCTTTAACAGAGCTGCATTCTATTGTGAGTAATTCGCCGCCAACTTGGGTCCACGCTAGACCAGTAACGTGACCAATACGATCCTCCTCATCAGCCATGCCATAGCTGAACTTCCGCACACCAAGATATTCAGCAAGACATAAGGCATCATCAACTAAACCCGCCTCAGTCTCACCCAAGGTAATTTGCTTCACAACCTTTCTGCAAACCTTAGCAATCTCGCGCTCCAAGCCTCGCACACCCGCCTCGCGAGTGTAATAGCGAACCGTATCTCTGATTGCATCCTCAGCAATCTCTAACTCACCCCGCTTCAAACCATTATCCTTGGTTTGCTTAGGAATGAGGTAGCGCTGGGCAATGTTGATCTTTTCATCTTCCGTGTAACCTGGAATGCGAATAACTTCCATTCGATCCATTAGCGCGGGAGGAATATTCATAGAGTTGGACGTACAAACAAACATCACATCCGAAAGGTCATAATCTACCTCTAGATAGTGATCGTTAAAGGTATGATTCTGCTCGGGATCAAGAACCTCGAGCAAAGCCGACGCCGGGTCACCCCGATGATCCATTCCCATTTTATCAATCTCATCCAACAAAAAGAGAGGGTTCTTAACCCCGACCTTGCTGATTTTCTGAACAAGCTTTCCTGGCATCGAACCTATGTAGGTTCGACGATGCCCTCTGATTTCTGCTTCGTCACGCATACCGCCAAGCGCGACACGCGTAAACTTGCGATTCGTCGCCTTAGCAATTGACTGCCCCAAAGAAGTCTTACCAACCCCCGGAGGTCCAACCAGACAAAGCACAGGCCCCTTTAGCTTCTTAACGCGACTTTGTACCGCCAAATACTCGAGAATCCTGTCTTTGACTTCATCGAGGCCGTAGTGGTCTGCATCCAAGATCTCTCTGGCCTTAGCGATATCATGCCTAACTTTGCTTCGTTTTTTCCATGGCAAGCCTACCAACCAATCAATATAACCGCGCACAACAGACGCCTCAGAAGACATAGGAGACATCATCTTTAATTTCTTAAGCTCTGAATCGGCCTTTTCTTTTGCCTCAGCACTCATTCCAGCATCGGTTATTTTGGTTTCAAGCTCATCAAATTCACTACCACCCTCACCCAGTGCGCCCATTTCTTTTTGAATAGCCTTCATTTGCTCATTCAAATAATATTCACGCTGGCTTTTTTCCATCTGCTTTTTTACCCGTCCACGAATGCGTTTCTCGACTTGAATTAAGTCGACCTCGCCTTCAATGACAGCCATCAGCAACTCAACTCTCTGAGTAACATCATTCTCTTCAAGAATTTCTTGTTTATCAGAAATCTTCAACTCGAGATGCGAAGCAATAGTGTCGACTAAACGAACCGAATCTTCGATACCACTTAATGATGCTACAACCTCGGCCGGAACCTTTTTACTCAATTTGCTAAACTTTTCAAATTCAGAACGTAAGGTTTTAACAATCACTTCTAGCTCTTTACCTTCGGGAACTAACTCATCTGCCGACTGAACAGAAGCCGATACAAACTCTTCATTTTTCAGCGCATCAAGCACTACCCGCTCTTCCCCTTCAACTAACACTTTAACTGTACCATCAGGTAGTTTGAGCATCTGCAGAACGTTAGCAAGCGTACCCACGCCATATAATTCTTTAAGCCCTGGGTCGTCGTGAGCCGCTTCCTTTTGTGTAACCAAAAGCAAGCGTTTATCCGCCTCCATCGCAGCTTCTAAAGCCAGAATCGACTTCTCTCTGCCAACAAAGAGAGGAACAACCATGTGAGGAAACACCACAACATCGCGCAAAGGCAACATAGGCAAAAACTTAGACTCACTCGTTGTTTTAGTATCTTGATCGCTCATAGAATTCCTCTCACGTTTTAGATTATGTTGTATTTATGGGGGCGGTTAAATGATTTGCAAGGCAACCTGCTTATAAAATTAGGGCAAAAAACCAGACCAAAAAAAACCACGCTTAGCGTGGTTTTTTTAAGATGGAATCACTCGTCCGGTACAGCTTTCGGCTGATCAGAACTATCGTAGATCTTAATAGGATCTGAGTCGCCAGAAATTGTACTTTCGTCAATCACAACTTTGCTGACACCTTCCTCTGATGGAATGTGATACATCGTCTCAAGAAGAACATTCTCTAAAATAGACCGCAATCCCCTAGCACCAGTTTTTCGCGTCATCGACTTTTTCGCCACAGCTCGCAAAGCATCTTCACGGAAGTCTATTTCAACACCTTCCATTTCAAATAGCTTTTGATACTGCTTGGTCAATGAATTCTTTGGCTCTGTGAGAATTTGCATCAACGCATCTTCATCCAACTCCGTCAGTGTTGCCACAACAGGCAAACGACCAACAAATTCAGGAATCAATCCGTATTTAACAAGATCTTCCGTTTCAACGTCTGCCAAGGTTTCGCCAACCGACTTAGCCGTTTCCTTGCTTTTTACTGTCGCACTAAAGCCGATACTGCTCTTCTCAGAACGGTCCTGTATAACCTTGTCTAGACCAGCAAAAGCACCACCACAAATAAACAAGATATTTGAAGTGTCTACTTGCAAAAATTCTTGCTGCGGATGCTTTCTACCACCCTGAGGAGGAACCGATGCAACCGTACCTTCAATTAGTTTCAACAGAGCCTGCTGCACACCTTCACCAGAAACATCTCGAGTGATCGAGGGGTTGTCTGACTTGCGAGAAATCTTATCGATTTCATCAATATAGACAATGCCTCGCTGAGCCTTATCTACGTCATAGTCACACTTCTGTAGTAGCTTCTGGATGATGTTTTCAACATCCTCACCCACATAACCCGCTTCGGTAAGCGTGGTAGCATCTGCGATAGTAAACGGAACATTCAGTAGACGAGCTAGAGTTTCAGCAAGTAACGTTTTGCCGCTCCCCGTAGGACCGATCAACAGGATGTTACTTTTCCCTAATTCGATTCCAGCCTTAGGGTCGCCATACTTCAAACGCTTATAGTGATTATAAACGGCTACAGACAAGACAATTTTCGCCCTATCCTGACCGATCACATAATCGTCTAGAGTCGTCTTAATTTCTTGTGGCACAGGAAGACGCTCACCCGAATCTTCAGAAACACTCTCCTGAATTTCTTCACGAATAATATCGTTACAGAGGTCTACGCATTCATCACAAATAAAAACCGACGGTCCGGCTATTAACTTGCGCACTTCATGCTGGCTTTTGCCACAAAACGAACAGTAAAGTAACTTGCCGTTATCTTCACCTTTACCGTTTCTCTCGTCTGTCATTTCTATTCCTATTCCTAGTTAGTCTCTAGCAAGCGCTTTTGATCAAGATCCCTTTAATCGCCACTCGCTATGAACAACACTAGCAAAGCTTTGCTAGCGCTTATCAATTACCGAATCAATTAAACCATAATCAACCGCATTTGAGCCATCCATAAAGTTGTCACGATCTGTATCTTTTGAAATTGTTTCCAGATCCTGCCCCGTATGAAGTGCCATAATATTGTTTAGCTTATCTCTAATGGTCAAGATCTCTTTCGTATGGATCTCGATATCAGTTGCCTGACCCTGATAACCACCCAAAGGCTGATGAATCATCATTCGTGAATTAGGCAAACAATGCCTCTTACCCTTAGCGCCGCCAGTCAACAAAAACGCACCCATGCTACACGCCTGACCAATACAAAGCGTTGAAACATCGGGTTTAATGAACTGCATCGTATCGTAAATCGATAAACCAGCAGTCACCGAACCGCCTGGGGAGTTAATATACAAATGAATATCTTTGTCTGGGTTTTCCGACTCCAAAAACAACAACTGAGCCACCACCAAGTTAGCCATGTGATCTTCCACCTGACCGACCAAAAATATGACCCGCTCTTTCAATAGGCGAGAATATATGTCAAATGAACGCTCGCCACGAGCTGTCTGTTCAATAACCATCGGCACTAGCCCGCTATTAGTAATAATGGCAGGGCCCTCACTCACTGGTATCGTGTAACTCATATTATTTTCTTCCTTAACCTACTCATGACCTAAAGGCGGCATTCAACATGCCTAAATGAAAAACAGCCGGTGCAAGGCCGACTGTTTTTAATTGTAGCTGAAAAAAACAAGTTCTTCAGTTAAAGCTTCTGTAAAATTAAGCGCCTTGCTGACCCGCTGCCTTAACAGCTTCTTCGTAAGACATTTTCTTTTTCTTAACTTTCGCTTTAGCACTAACCAACTCTACTACAGCATCTTCTACTATTACGGCTTCAACCTGAGATCGGTTCTCTGGTTTGCTGTAATGCGCCACAACTTCGTCTGGTGTTTCGTATGTTGCTGCAATTTCTTGAATCTTCTCTTCCACTTTAACTGGATCTGCTTTCAAGTCATTAAGCTTAACGATCGCTGCAAACAAAAGACCTGTCTTCACGCGCGCTTGTGCCTGTTCTTGAAACAATTCATTAGGTAACTGTGAAAGATCCATATCTTGACCGCCACCAAACTGCTGCATCGCTTCACGCTTCATGGTATCAATTTCTTGAGCAACCATGGACTCTGGAATATCGATCTCATTGCTTTCAGCTAAAGCCTTAACAATTTGCTGCTTTGCACTGTTATTTACAGCACCCTTGAGCTCGCGTTCCATATTCTTAGTTACTTCTGCCTTGAAGTCATCTTCACTCTCAGACTCAACGCCATACTTGCTGAAAAACTCTTGACTCATTTCAGGCAAAACAACTTCAATCACTTCCTTCACTGAGACTTCAAAGCGCGCTTCTTTTCCAGCAAGCTCTTCGTTACCATAATCTTCAGGGAACGTAACCGTAAGTTCGACTTCCTCACCCGCTTTAGATCCAACGAGACCGGTTTCAAAACCAGGAATCATCTGGTCAGAGCCAAGCGTGATCTTCTGATCTTGCGCAGTTCCACCATTGAACGCTTCATCGCCAATATAGCCTTTAAAGTCGACAACCAAGGTATCTTTCTTTTTGCTCTTACGCTTAACCGATTTAGGCGTACCGTGCTGACGGCGCAACACTTCGATCATTTCTTTGACGTCTTTATCTTTTATTTCAGCCGTGGGCTGTTCGATTTCGATGCCATCAAACTCAACTTTTTCAATTTCAGGATAGACTTCTACGATCGCGACAAACTCAAAGTCCTTGCCTTCTTCTACTTGCTTAGGCTCAAATTTTGGATAACCAACTGGTGAGATGCCTTCTTTACCAAGCGCTTCCACGTAAGAGTTGCGCATCACTTCGCCAATCACTTCTTGACGAACTTGCGAACCAAATCGTTTTTTCACAACTTTCGAAGGGATTTTGCCAGGACGAAAACCGTTCAGGCGAGCGGTTTTAGCTGTTTGCTGCAGTCGCTGCTCCACTTCCTTTTCTATTTGTTCTGCTGGGACGCCGATTGTAACGCGACGCTCGATGGAAGATGTTGTTTCAACAGAAACTTGCATGGAAATTCCTCAAATCTATTTATCTAAATAAAGGTCTACGCTGAGAGCCTGAGTAAACTGCAGACACATAACAACGGGTAAAATAATGGGGGTCGAATAGTAAGAGCCACAGTAAGTCTTGGCAAGTACTTTATTCACATAACAGAAGAGATAAGTCGTTCAGGAGGTAAAATAGTTTGAAATGTTAAATTGACTTGGTGCGAAAGGAGAGACTCGAACTCTCACATCCTAAGATACTGGAACCTAAATCCAGCGCGTCTACCAATTCCGCC
Source organism: Oleiphilaceae bacterium (assembly GCA_034110885.1). Lineage (GTDB taxonomy): Bacteria > Pseudomonadota > Gammaproteobacteria > Pseudomonadales > Oleiphilaceae > PZPK01. The sequence goes on along the minus strand of JAWUYI010000114.1, from coordinate 10,465 downwards.
ACTCTCGCAATGTCAATTTTTAATGCAGGATGATTATAACAATCTTTGGCTTAAATTAAACTAAAGATTGGGGTGGACGAAGGGGATCGAACCCTCGACCGCAGGAATCACAATCCTGAGCTCTACCAACTGAGCTACGCCCACCATCATTCCGAATCGCTTCCTTTCAGTAACACTGTATGGCGCGCCCGGTAGGATTCGAACCTACGACCCACGGCTTAGAAGGCCGTTGCTCTATCCGACTGAGCTACGGGCGCTCGAATCCAAACCTACATAATTTTTCTTTTTCAAGAAAAATTGGTCGGGGTAGAGAGATTCGAACTCCCGACATCCTGCTCCCAAAGCAGGCGCGCTACCAGACTGCGCTATACCCCGACACACCTTCCGAACAAACAATCTCTGCTGTCCAAAAGATGGCGCGAATAATACAGCCGGTTTCTCAATGCGTCAACAACATTTAAGACGAATAAGTTAAAAATATTTTTGCGCACATAATTACACCCTCAGACATAAGATCAATCCCCGCTATTCACCATTTAACTCTTTTTATTAGAAACCTTACATGAGAAAATGCGCGGCCATTAAGCAACACAGCGTGCGACACGCACGCTCAAAAGAAGAACATGAGCGCTAAAATTATTGATGGCAAGCAAATTGCCGAAAACCTAAAAGACACAATCGCCAAAGGCGTGCAAAAGCGCCTTGATGAAGACAAACGCCGTCCTGGTCTCGCTGTTATCTTAGTTGGCGATGACGCGGCCTCTCAAGTCTACGTTCGCAACAAAACAAATGCCTGCGAGCGCGTAGGTTTTAAATCAGAAGCCGTATTGCTGCCAAGCAGCACAAAGCAACCGGAACTTGAGGCATTGATAGACCGCTTTAATGCCGACCCGGAAATCGACGGCATACTGGTTCAACTACCCCTACCTGAGCATCTAGACAGTGATTCACTGCTTGAACGAATCAAGCCAGACAAGGATGTCGATGGTTTTCACCCATTCAACTTAGGCAGATTAGCTCAACGACTCCCGCTACTGCGACCCTGCACTCCCAAGGGCATACTTACTCTATTAGAAAGTACCGGCCAAACAATTCGCGGAAAAGACGCCGTTATAGTCGGAGCGTCAAATATAGTAGGTCGCCCCATGGGCTTAGAACTACTTTTAGCAGGCTGTACGGTTACCACCACTCACCGCTTTACCCGAAACCTGCCACAAAAAATATCGCAAGCCGACATAGTTATAGTTGCTGCAGGCAAACCTGGACTCGTTAAAGGCGAATGGATCAAGCAAGGTGCCATTGTTATTGATGTAGGTATCAACAGGCTTGATTGCGGAAGCCTAGTTGGAGATGTGGAGTTTGACATCGCCAAAGAGAGAGCAGGATGGATCACACCAGTGCCCGGAGGCGTTGGCCCTATGACCGTTGCGACGCTGATGGAGAACACGCTCTACGCCGCCAACAATCTGCACGATTAACAACCTTGAAACAAAAAAGCCAGGAAACCTCTTAAAGATAAGAGAGTTCCTGGCTTTTTTGACTGCTATTACAACCCTAGAAGACTATGCCCGACGCCAGGCGGTTCCGCCTTTGCTATCGTCAAGCACAACACCCTGCTCCATTAAATGATCTCGAATTCGGTCAGATTCAGCCCAATCTTTATCTTGGCGCGCTTGCGCCCTTTGCAGAATCAAAGCCTCAATCTCCGCCTCAGCTAAACCCGAATCATCTGACCCCACAGCGGCTTTAAAATAGCCATCCGCGTCATCCTGAAGAACACCCAGCACTGAACCAAGCTTGCGCAAAGTGCCCGCGAGCGCTAGAGCGCGCTCAAAGTCAGAATCGACACAGGAATTCAACTCTTTAACCAAATCAAACAGCACCGCTAGCGCGACAGGCGTATTGAAATCATCGGACATAGCCGCTTCAAAGCGCTCACGATACACCTCAACCAAGCCACCCTCAGCCACGCAATTCTCAGCCTGCAACAAATCAATTCCACGCAAGGCTTGGTAAAAACGATCTAAGGCGCTACTTGCTTCACACAAGCTAGACTCTGAGTAATCAACCTGGCTACGATAATGACTTGAAATCAAAAAATAACGCACAGTCTCGGCAGAGTACTTTTCTAACACCTCACGAATGGTGAAAAAATTACCTAACGACTTGGACATCTTTTCTTTATTAACGCGCACCGCACCCGCATGCATCCAATAATTAACGTAGGTCGCTCCGGTCGCTGCCTCAGACTGAGCAATCTCATTCTCATGATGCGGAAACTTAAGATCAGGACCACCCCCATGAATATCGAAGGTATCGCCTAAACAGCACGTAGACATTGCGGAGCACTCAATGTGCCAACCGGGCCTACCTTTACCCCAAGGCGAATCCCAAGAGGCCTCACCGTCTTTAGCCGACTTCCACAAGGCAAAATCGAGAGGGTTCTTTTTCAACTCTTCTACACCTACTCGCGCTCCAGCAAGCAGGTCATCTGTATTCTTTTTACTCAACTTCCCATAACCTTCAAACTGAGATATCTGATAGTAGACATCACCATTCGAGGCCGCATACGCGTAACCCTTTTCAATCAGGCGCTCAATCATGCTAATAATCTGCCCCATATGGGCTGTTGCACGAGGTTCCTGATCAGGAGGAAGAACCGACAACGCACGTTCATCCTCATGCATCGCGTCTATAAAACGAGCGGTTAATTCGTCAAACGCCTCGCCATTGTCCTTTGCCCGGTTGAATATTTTGTCATCAACATCAGTTATATTCCGCACGTACGTAACGTCATAGCCTGCATAACGCAGAAAGCGCGTTATCACATCAAAGCCAACCATCACTCTCGCATGCCCGATATGACAATAATCATAAACAGTCATACCACACACATACATCCGCACTTTGTTTTCATCCAAAGGCTTAAAGTACTCTTTAGTGCCGGACATGGTATTGAAAAGCTTTATTGACTTCATTTTCCACTCCAGACATCGCGCAGACCAATCGTTTTGTTAAAAACAATCGCGTCTGCAGAATGGTCATAGCGGTCAGCAACGAAGTACCCTTCCCGCTCAAACTGAAACGCCTGCTCTGGGAGCGCATCTCGCAAGGATGGCTCAACAACAACATCAATTTCAGAATAACTATCTGGATTCAAATGCGTCAAAAAATCTTCATCGCCCGCATCTGGGTTCGGGTGAGCAAATAAGCGGTCATAGTCTCGAACCGTCGCTTTCAGCCCGTGATCGGCAGAAACCCAATGAATCACACCGCGCGGCTTTATGCCTTCAATATTTTCACCTACCGTGCCCGGAACTAGCACCACTTTCAATTCAACAATATTGCCCGACACATCTTTTACAACACCCTCAGCCTTAATAATGTACGCACCTCGCAACCGCACATACTCGCCACTTACTAAGCGCTTGAACTTCTTGCGAGACAAAGAGCTATCTTCGTTAAAGTCTTCTCGATCAATATAAAGGTTTTGAGAAAACGGGATATCTCGCTCACCTAACTCAGGCTTATTAGGATGATTTGCCGCGCGCATAACAAGACCCGCATCTGCTTCATCAATGTTCAGCACTGTCACTTTCAAGGGGTTCATAACGCTCATAGCACGCGGCGCATGGTCGTTTAAATCGTCACGAATAGCCTTTTCTAGCTGAGCTACATCAACATCACTATTATTTTTCGAGCTAACCGGAATCATTTCGCAGAAATTGCGAATCGAACGCGCGCTAAAGCCTCTGCGACGCAATCCTGAGATCGTTGGCATCCGCGGATCGTCCCAGCCCGAAACATGTTGTTCATCCACCAATTGCTTTAGTTTTCGCTTACTGGTGACAGTATAATTTAGATTCAAACGCCCCATTTCAAACTGCTGAGGTTTTGCAGGTACAGGCAGATTATCTAAAAGCCATTCGTACAAAGGACGGTGCGCCTGAAACTCCAAGGTACAAATAGAATGTGTCACACCCTCAATAGCGTCTTCTTGACCGTGGGCAAAATCGTAACTGGGATAAATACACCACTTATCGCCCGTTTGGTGATGAGAAACCTTTCGAATGCGATACAAAATAGGGTCTCGCAAATTCATGTTTGGCGAAGCCATGTCAATCTTTGCGCGCAGCGTTGCGCCACCTTCATCAAAGCCGCCCGCCCTCATTTTCTCAAGCAACTCTAGATTTTCTTCTACACTTCGCGCCCTGTAAGGACTATCTTTTCCTGGCTTAGTCGCCCAACCTCGATACTCACTTGCGTCAGCTGCACTTAACTCACACACATACGCCTTGCCTTCACGAACCAAGTGCTGAGCCCACTCATACAAACGATCAAAATAGTTGGAAGCATACTTCGGCTCTCCAGCCCATTCATAACCTAACCACCGAACATCCTCTTGAATGGCATCAATAAACTCCTGACTTTCCTTCTCTGGGTTTGTGTCATCAAAACGAAGATTGCACTGCCCGCCATAGGACGACGCTAAACCGAAGTTCAGCCAAATTGAACGCGCATGACCAATATGCAAATAGCCATTTGGCTCTGGAGGAAAGCGAGTTAATACCTTGCCATCGTGCTTTTGGCTAGCGAGATCAGCCTCAATGATATTTTGTAAGAAGTGCTTGGATTTTGTAGACGCTGCGTCAGACATAAAAAATTGTTACCGAAGAGGTGTTAATCAAGGTTAGCGTTTATGCTAAAAAGGCGCGCATTATAGCGGAATACGCGCCGAAGAGGGTAGCGTATTTACGATGAGGTAACGGAACAATTCTTAGAGATACTATTAACGAATTTCACTAACGAAGGAATATTGCCAGCAACGATTGGAACGCCGCTTGTCATCAATGAAACACTTATCTCTCTTTTCGGGTCAGCCCAAGCCAACTTATTAATAAGACCTATATGCCCATAACTCTTACTACTTTGCGCACCCCAAAGGCCAACGGGAGAACCGCCCAACATGAGACCTGCACTGTAACGCATAGGAATCATCAAGGTCCGATCAAACTGAACACCTGCAACCTCTTGAATAGCACGCTTAATGGTAATCTCTTTGCAAACTTGCTTGCCATTATATTGCCCACCATCAAGCATCATTTGGAAAAAACGATTCATCTCCTCCGCCGTGCCTATGATATTACCTGCCGGAATAACCGCCTGCTTGAACTTTGGATCGTTTGTAACACCCTCAACCATATCTAACGAGCCACCTAGGGCGCGCTTAATCAAATAGGACACAGGGAAAAAGGGTTTCAAGCCGGTCGCATAGTTTTGCGCCACTATATCTGTATATTTATCCTCAATTCCGTAACGAAAATATTTCATCCCCATAGGCTTTCGGATGCGATCATGGAGCAAGCTCTGTATACCTTTTCCCGTCACAATATTGACGATGCGTTCAAGAATATAGCCTCCCGTTAAAGCGTGATAAGCAAGCTTGTCACCCCTCGGCGACTCAGGCTCCGCATCACACAATAAGCGCCAAATGGTTTCGTTGTCCCACAACGTTTCCACCGGCAAACCTTCAGGCAAACCAGGCACTCCGCTGCGATGCGACAACACTTGATGGATCGTAATGTTTTTCTTACCGCGCTTCGCGAACTCAGGCGCATAGAAACTAATCGGGTCATGCAGATTAATAAGCTTTTGCTCATTGAGCATATGCATCAACACCGCAGTGACAGCCTTGGAAGCCGAAAAGTAACAAATTGGCGTTTCTGGACGCATGAGCACCTTTTCTGTGCTTGCGGAATCCGCAGGACCATTACCCGACGCATGCCCAATTGAACGCTGAGCAACCACCTTACCTTGCCGCCTTAAGCAGAATGAAATTCCTGGATGCGTACCCGTCCGATAAACATCTTCAACAGATCGCCAAATTGAGCTCAACTGACGCGAGGTCATCCCAACACTCTCGGGATCCATCTCCTGCGCTCGCTCAATGGTTGTAACTTTTGCTAAAGAGCTTGAAATTAAACTGGTATTTGTAGCGGACGCTTTAACTTTATCTAGCTGCAATAACGGAGAAGGCAAACCCAAAATCATATATAAATCCTATTAGACCGCTCAACACTGCTCTATTTACGCAACGAAAAATGCAGAGCGGCGCATGTGTTTATTCTTGTATATCTAAGATAGGACGAATTCGATCCTCAAACAAATATTTTATGCGTCTTTAGAAATCTGGAATTTCCTTGAAACAGTTATAAATCGAGGTTTAGAAAGGCCTCGTAAAGCGTTACAATGCTGCCACTCGTTACTAGGCAATGCCTTTAGCAACTTTTAATCGCGAGATATTTCGCAGGTAGAGCAAGAATTTATGATCTTATTGAAAACCAATTACGGTGAAATCACTCTGGAGCTTGACTACGAGAAAGCGCCAGAAACAGCCAAAAACTTCGAACAATATGTGCGTGAAGGGTTTTATGATGGCGTTGTCTTTCATAGAGTTATAGACAATTTTATGATCCAAGGCGGTGGCTTTGATGTCGACATGCAACAAAAGCCAACGCGCGAAACAATTAAGAATGAAGCAAACAACGGCTTAACAAATGATACGGGCACCGTTGCCATGGCTCGCACTATGGACCCACATTCGGCTTCCGCTCAGTTCTTTATCAATGTTAGCGACAACAATTTCTTAAACCACACCTCTGAAACAACTGAAGGATGGGGCTACGCCGTGTTCGGTAAAGTTGTGGCTGGTTCGGATGTTGTTAACAAAATAAAAGGCGCGAAAACCACTACAAAAGCTGGCCATCAAGACGTGCCTGTTGACGAGGTTATTATCGAGTCGGCAAGCGTTGTAGAAGCTGACAGCGAATAACGCTCGCTGCCCTTATGGATTACTTAATATCCGATCTACACCTTGAAGAAAATCGCCCTGACATTACAGGGGCGTTTTTCTCCTTTCTCGACCAGATTGAATCGCAAGCTTCTCGCTTATATATTCTCGGAGACTTCTTCGAGTCATGGATCGGCGATGACGAGAACACTCCCCTGCAGCAAGAAGTAAAAGCCCGACTAACTCAGTTAAGCGAGCGCGGCATCCAGCTTTATTTTATGCACGGAAATCGCGACTTTTTAGTAAGTGAAGGGTTCGAGCAAGAAACAGGGGCTAAAATTCTTCCAGACCCAAGCGTTGTTGAACTAGCAGGCCAAAAGGTACTCCTTATGCACGGAGATAGCCTTTGCACCAAAGACACGTCGTATATGAAGTTCAGAGCAATGATTCGCAACCCCGCATTCCTCAAAACGTTCCTCGCTCGCCCCATCGAAGATCGCATCACTACAGCACGCCAACTCCGTGAAATGAGTCAGGCAAATAATAGTGAAAAAAGCATGGAAATCATGGACGTAACCCCTGAGGAAGTCAGCAAAGAAATGCTTGCGCATGACGTTAAAGTGATGATTCATGGCCATACTCATCGCCCCATGATTCACAAACTAGTTCTGAATAACGAGCCCGCACAAAGAATCGTGCTTGGCGACTGGGATCAAAAAATATGGTTCATCACTGCTAGCGAAAATTCAGGCATACAACTGCATGAGCAACCTTTCCCCGCACCAACAACTAGCTGAGAATTCATGCTCGAAGAACCCAACAAAAACTATGACGTCATTATCGTCGGTGGTGGCGCATCAGGACTTATGTGCGCAGCGCTCTGCGGACAGCAAGGCAAAAAAGTATTAGTGCTAGATAAGGCCAATAAAGTTGGTAAGAAAATCCTTATGTCGGGCGGCGGTCGATGCAACTTTACGAACCTTTATGTGACGCACGAAAACTACCTTTCAAACAACCCACACTTTGCAAAAAGCGCACTCAGCCGCTACACACAATGGGACTTTATTGCACTCGTTGAGCGCTACAACATTTCGTATCACGAAAGGCTGCATGGCGAACTATTTTGCGACAATAGCGCCAAAGACATACTCAACATGTTATTGGATGAGTGCGTCCAGGGCGGCGTGCAAATTCGCACGCAATGCGATATCGAGTCAATACAACAAAACGAAGACGCCCAATTCGTCATCAACAGCAATTTGGGGAACTTCCTTACGCCAGATTTGGTTATCGCTTCCGGCGGTTTATCTATACCAACAATGGGCGCAAGCGGTTTTGGCTATCAAATTGCGGAGCAATTTGGGCTCAAGGTACTACCTAGAAGAGCGGGACTTGTCCCTTTTACTTTTAGCGACCAAACTAAAGGCCTGACAGATCGATTATCGGGCCTTGCACATGAAGTAAACCTCTCCAATCAACGCCAAAATTTTGTCGAAAACATTCTGTTCACGCATCGAGGGATTAGCGGACCAGCTGCATTACAGCTGTCTAATTATTGGCAGCCATCCGAGAGCATTTCGGTCAACCTATACCCAAGCGAAGACCTCGAAGCGACTTTACTAAATGCCAAAAAAAGCACACCCACCAGCTTACTCAGAACAGTTCTAGCCAAACATTTATCTAAGAATTTATGCACGGAGCTTCAGGCGCTATTTTGGCCCGACGTCAAAGACGCTCCCATTGCCGAAATAAGTGACGCCAGACTTCGAGAGATCGCTCATACTCTGCAGCATTGGCAACTCAAACCCTCAGGAACTGAAGGCTACAGAACAGCCGAAGTAACATTAGGGGGCCTTGACACCGACCAAATTTCTTCTAAAACGATGGAATGCAAAAGCGTTCCTGGCCTGTTTTTCATTGGTGAAGTCTTAGATGTTACCGGACATCTTGGCGGCTTTAATTTTCAGTGGGCTTGGGCCTCAGCATTCGCTGCAAGCGAGGCGATTCAAGCGCCTGCATCTAACACACAAAGCTAAGGCTGCCACTTTCTAGGCTCTGCATCTTTGGGGTGCAATCCAGCACGATTAACGCCAAACAAAGAACCAAATAAAATTTAGCGATTTACGATGTGGAGTACTATTGTTACGCTCAAGAATCAACTGAAGAGCTAAACCACAGCAGGTGATACATTGAACTTCCGACGAATATACTCTGGCAATGTCCTCTTAACTAAGTTCGCGCTATTAGTACTTCTTGGCACTACGAGTTCATGTGCACATGCGATACAGAGAGACGGCATCAGTGCCAGTCTTGGCGGCTTTTACTCAACTATTGACAGCGGAATAGGCTCCACTCTTATTGGCGGCAATACCGAAAGGCAAGGCAGCGCGAGCTTCGAGTCCGACCTTCTTCTGGAAGAAACAAGCACCCAGCCGATTGTAAAAGTGAACTGGAATTTTAAAGAGCAACACATGCTCTCGCTTAGTTACTTTGAGTTAGACCGTCAAGGTGCAGTCATAACAGTGGCGGAGTTCCCGATAGGTGATCGAGAATTCAAAGCGGGCACTCTATTGAGTACCGAACTTGACCTTAACCTCTGGCAATTGCGGTATGGGTATGCTGTTCACCAAGACAAAGTATCGGAATGGGCTGTAACTGGCGGATTGCACTTTATTAGTTTTGACGTCAACTTTAATGGCACTGTCGCTACTGCGAACAATGGCGGCGGATCCTTAGATATTAGTGCAGGAACAGGTTTCAATAATACCGTCCCCCTACCCAATGTTGGAACGTACTATAACTATAACTTCAGCAACAATTTTAGAGCTCGTTTTGACGCCCAGTATTTTAACATCAGCATTGATAACCTTGACGCCCGAATGGTTTCTTTAGAGGCTGGGGTTGAATACTTCGCTACGCCTAAAACCTCATTATATACAGGACTTAGTTACTACGATGTTGATGCAAAATACACGCAGAATTTAGGCGATGCTGTTGATATAAACTGGGACATAAGCCTCAAATATTGGGGCCCAATGATTGCTGTCGGGTATCAATTTTAATAAGCAAGGCTGCCTGAACACGATAACGTAGCCTTAGAGCATGCAAACCACTGGCGGTTGCATACCTAAAAAGCAAAATAAAAGCCCCCACAGCACTCTTATTTTCACCCTATCTACATTACGTGATCTAGAGCATAGCGACCAACACACCTTTTGCTACCATACTCTTTTGACCAACTCGATATCCTTATGCTCGCTCAAAAAATAGCAATACTCAAACAACAACTTGTCTCCAACCTTCAACAAAGACAAGTGCCCCAAGCAAAACTCATAGCGCACACTATTCTTCAGCACACGCCAAATGATGTAGGGATATGGTTTATATTGGGCCAAATAAACGAAAGCCTTAACATTCCAAGCGAAGCAATGACCGCTTACTCAAAGGCAAGTGAAGCAACCTCACCTAACCAAGTTAACGCTCTGGAAAGATTAAGTTTTTTATGTCTAGATAGCGGGCTATATGGCGAGGCTCTTTCTGCTGCTGACAACTGGCTAGACTTAGAGCCAACTAGTGCAGTTGCTATGCAACGCAAAGGCTTTGCAATATGTCAGTTAAAGCAGTCCGAATATGGCCTCAAACTTATAAAAAAAGCTCATGCATCTGAGCCCGAAA
>JAWUYI010000113.1:0-7539 GCA_034110885.1 Oleiphilaceae bacterium | reverse complement strand
TGCCAAGATTGCGGCACACAGCATAAATATAGGCCATGAACCAAAACGACTAAAGGGAGTTTGCCCCTGCATTGTTTGCAGCTTACCTTGCAGGTTGGCGAGTACAAATTGCTCTGTCTGCTGCAAAATAACACCTTTTTCGTTAATGATTGCACTGATGCCATTGTTGGTGGCCCGAATCATATATTTTCCGTTTTCGAGCGCGCGCATTTGAGCCATAGCGAGATGCTGTAATGGGCCGATAGAGGTTCCGAACCAACTGTCGTTACTAATGGTAATTAAGTAGTCGGCATTTTTGGCGCGCGATGCAACAAAGTCTGGATAGACAACTTCGTAACAGATAAACGCTGCAGCTTTGGCGTCTTTCGTCACGAGCATTGCTTGCTCACTTGGGCCTTTTCGGAAGTCGGACATGGGGAGGTCAAAGAACGCGATGAGACCGCGAAGCAGTTCTTGTAGAGGAACGTACTCGCCGAACGGTACTAATTTTTGTTTGTGGTTGATGCCACTGCCTTCACCAATGCTGACGATGCTGTTGTGCATGATGTTGCGGTTTTCTTCCACGTCCCAGCCTCGATAAGGTATACCGGTAACAATGGCAGCATTGTTTTCGCTGGCCTCGGCTCCGAAGTGTTGGAGTAGTGGTTTGGCTCTATCATATAAAACAGGAACAGCAGTTTCTGGCCAAAAGATGATGTCTTTGTCCCAGTTTTCTCTAGTTAGGCTGGCCAGTAGTTCTATTGTTTTTGGTCTTTGGCTGGCTTTCCATTTGAGCTCTTGAGGAATGTTTATTTGTAGCAGTGCGACTTGGAAACTCTCAGCGCCTTTCTGCGTCCACTCTATATGTTTAAGTGCATATCCCGAAGCCCATAAAGAGGCAATTAAAAAGCCAGCGAGAGTGCTTTGATGTTTTTTAGAGGTTTGGTTGAGCGTTTTTACTGCTGCGATCAGATAGCTAGCGGTTGCGACGACGATGGCCGTCGCGCCATAAACGCCAATAACCGGCACCCATCCTGATAAGGGGGTGTCGATATGTGCATCACCAAGAAACAGCCATGGAAATCCTGTTAGGAACACGGACCGAAATCCATCGTTTAAGACCCATAATGCAGAGAACAGTCCAGCATTTAAAAAATATGATTTACCTCGAAGTAGGCTGAAGCAATAGAAGAACAAACCATGAAAAAGTCCAAGTGCAGCGACAAAGAAAAGGGTCAGAGTGAAAGCAAGAATAGGGTGTGCATAACCGTAAGTGTTAATGCTAATGTAAACCCATGAAGCACCGCTCGCAAACAGGCCAAAGCCAAGCAACCAACCTTGGAAAAACGCACGTTTCTTTGTTAAAGGTGTAGTGTGATCAAAGGCTTTGGTTGCAAGAATAAACAGGGCTATGCTCGCGGGGCCTAAAACCCAATAGTTAAATGGGCTAAGGGAGAGTGTTTGTAGTGCTCCGCTTGCTATGATCGCTAGCACGAGGAGGAGCGGGCTGAAGTTTATTGTTTTCATTGATAGCCGCTAAGTGTGTTCGAAAGTGGCGCTTACTTAAGCGCCACTTTCAATATTTAGATGTCTTTAACTAAGGTTTGGTGCGCTCGATCTTTAACAGTCGAACGGAGCGGTTGTCTGCATTTAGTATTGTGGCCTTGAACCCGTTAAACTTCGTAATGTCGCCGCGTTCAGGAAGTCTACCAAAATGTTTGACCGCGTAGCCGCCAATAGTGTCGAAATCGGAGTCGGGTATTGCGGCATTGAAGAAGTCATTAAACTCTTCAATGGTGGTTAAAGCTTTGACGTTGTACTCAGTTTTACTGAGCATTTTTATATTAGCCTCGTCCTCAATGTCGTGCTCGTCTTCAATCTCGCCAACGATTTGTTCGAGTACATCTTCAATCGTAACAAGGCCCGAGATGCACCCATATTCATCAACAACAATCGCCATGTGATTGCGGTTTTCTTTGAACTCTTTAAGAAGTTCGTTGAGTCGCTTACTTTCAGGGATTACCGAAGCAGGGCGAAGAAGTTGAGACACGGCGCTTCGTTTTAGTTCGCCTTTTAATGCAAGCGGGAGTAGGTCTTTTGCGAGAAGGATGCCAATGACTTCATCTTGCGAATCTCCGAGCACAGGAAAGCGAGAGTGTGCAGATTCAATAATGCTGGCTATATAAGTCTCAGGTTCGACATTTGCTTTAACGGTAATCATTTGAGGGCGCGGAATCATTACTTCGCGCACCTGCATTTGAGTGACCTGCATGGCGCCTTCAATAATGCTTAAAGCGTCTGTATCTAATACATTGCGTTGTTCAGCTTCTCGCAGAATATCCATGATGTCTTGCATGGTATCCGGCTGATCAGAAAAAGCTTGTGATATTCTTTCGAGCCAACTCTTTGAAGTTGGCTCGCTACTCGAAGTGTCGTCGCTCATATGGGTGGACTATGGTTCCTTTGCTAAGTAAGGGTTATTAAATCCCAGTGCTTTCATAATATCAATCTCAATGCCTTCCATTTCGTCCGCTTCCGCGTCTTCTATGTGGTCATAGCCTTGTAGGTGCAGTGTGCCATGAATAACCATGTGCGCCCAGTGCGAATTCAAGGCTTTGTTTTGTTCATTGGCTTCTTGTTCGACAACTGGTGCGCAAATAACAAGATCGCCTAGCAGGTCGATTTCAATAAATTCCGGTGCTTCGAACGGAAAAGACAATACGTTTGTCGGTTTGTCTTTTCCTCGATATTCGCTATTTAGGTTTTGCGATTCGTCATTATCAACAATTCGAATGGTTATTTCTCTCGCTGCATCGCTTTCTAGCGCTGCGCTTGCCCAGCGTTGAAGATCAGATTCGCTTGGTAAATTACTTGAGGTGCTGGCAATTTGAATGTCGACGATAGCCTCAGGCATTGCTTGCACCTGACTGATCAAACCGGTCGTAGGCTTCAACAATACGCTGAACGAGAGGGTGTCGCACGACATCAGTCGATTTGAAGTGAGTCATACTAATGCCGCCTACGCCTTGCAAAACAGCCAAAGATTGCGAAAGACCGGACTTTGAACCTTTAGGTAAATCGGTTTGAGTAATGTCGCCCGTGATCACCGCCGTTGAGCCAAAGCCGATCCGTGTCAAAAACATCTTCATTCGCTCGGGAGTCGTATTTTGACTTTCATCTAGAATAATAAATGCGTTGTTCAATGTGCGGCCGCGCATAAATGCAAGGGGTGCAACTTCAATGACATTTTTTTCGATCAGACGTGCGACTTGCTCAAATCCGAGCATGTCATAGAGCGCGTCGTAGAGCGGGCGCAAGTAGGGGTCAACTTTTTGTGCGAGATCGCCTGGTAAAAATCCTAGTTTCTCTCCCGCCTCTACCGCCGGTCGAACTAATAGAATGCGCTTTACTTCTTCGCGCTGTAAGGCTTCTACAGCGCATGCTACTGCAAGGTATGTTTTGCCTGTGCCTGCTGGGCCAATTCCAAAGTTGATGTCGTGCGCTTTTATGCTTTGGACATATAGGATTTGGTTATCGCCGCGTGGCTTAACTTGCATTTTTGGGGTTTTGATTGTCGCGCTTAACTCTGCAGAACTGGCTTGTTCGTGATACAGCCCCGTGTCTTGGATATAAAGGTGGATGGTTTCCAGTTCTATGTGCTGCCCGTTGTCAGTTTCTCTATAAAGATGACGAATGATGTCTATAGCTGCTTGGCTGCGGTTTGCGTCGTCAGACCGGACTTTCAGCATTGCGCCGCGACGACTTATCCGAACCAAAAGGCGCTTTTCTATGAATTTGATATTCTCATCAAATTGGCCGCAAAGTAGAGACAAGCGATTGTTGTCTTCGGGCACTAAATGCAAGGTTTTCGGGCTTATGTCCTGGTCAACATGCTCGGGTCTAGTAGTCATTTTGATCGATACGCTCGCCACGGAGTGAATTGGTATAGGCGTCAGTGATGTTTACATCAATAAACCGTCCAATGAGTGCTGCATCTGCGCGACTTTGAGTTGCTTTAAAATTTACAACACGGTTGTTCTCAGTTCTGCCTTGAAGTTCTCCTGGATCTTTCTTAGAAAATCCGGTCACTAAAATGCGTTGCTGGGTACCAACCATGCGGCGGCTGATTTCTTGCGCTTGTTGCGCGATTCTCGTTTGCAAAATCTTTAGGCGTTGTTTCTTCAGCTCTTCCGGCGTGTCGTCCTGTAAGTCGGCAGCGGGAGTGCCTGGGCGTGCACTGTAGATAAAGCTAAAGGAATGATCAAAACCGATGTCGTTGATCAGTTTCATGGTGTCTTCAAAATCTTTTTCTGTTTCGCCAGGAAACCCGATGATGAAATCTGAGGAAATGCTTATGTCTGGGCGGAGAGCCCGTAAACGTCTAATCTTTGATTTATACTCTAAAGCCATATGTCCCCGTTTCATAGCAGCCAAAATCCTATCTGAGCCGCTTTGAACGGGTAGATGCAAGTGGCTAACTAACTCGGGCACGTTGGCATAAACGTCAATGAGAGAGTCGGAGAACTCGACTGGGTGCGAGGTGGTATAGCGAATTCGTTCGATGCCGTCTATGCCGGCTATCAAAGTGATAATCTCAGCTAGATCCATTACGTCATCGTCGTGAGTCTTTCCTTCATAGGCATTAACATTCTGGCCAAGCAGGTTTACTTCGCGAACGCCTTGCGATGCAAGGTGCGCAACCTCCGCTATCACGTCATCTGCTGGGCGGCTAACCTCTTCTCCGCGAGTGTAGGGCACCACGCAGAATGTACAATACTTGCTGCAGCCTTCCATAATTGAAACAAAGGCGGAAGGTCCGTTGACCCCCGGAGCAGGTAGGTGGTCAAATTTTTCAATTTCGGGAAAACTAATATCGACAACGCCTATTTTTGACGTTTTTGACGCATCAATCATCTCGGGGAGACGGTGCAAGGTTTGAGGTCCAAACACGATGTCGACAAACGGTGCGCGATCACGAATCGCTTCGCCTTCTTGACTGGCAACACAACCGCCGACGCCAATCGTAAGATCTGGCTTTGCGTCTTTGAGTTTTTTCCAACGACCAAGTTGGTGAAATACTTTTTCCTGAGCTTTTTCTCGAATTGAGCAAGTGTTCAGAAGCAAGATATCTGCGTCGCCTGCATTGTCAGTTAACTCGACATCCTGCCCGTCGCGTAGCAAGTCAGCCATGCGTGCAGAGTCATATTCGTTCATCTGGCAGCCGTGAGTTTTGATAAAAAGCTTTTTAGTCATTGTGATTGCGCTTGCTCGCCTATAAAAAAGGGCGAGAATTATAGCGTGCCGAGGGGTTTAGGTGTAGCGAAATTTTGATCAATTACGATGTTTCAAAATTCGATTTATACTCAGAATTTCGCTAGTGGTTTCTGAATTTGTGCTATCATTCGCCGCCATTTTAGCAAGCTTAGGTTTTAGTACTGCATGCAGAGCAAAAAAACATATAAAGTTATATTTTATAATCATGAAGAAGTGTTTGAAATTTATGCCACTCATGTATTTCCATCAGAGATGTATGGCTTTATTGAGGTGGAACAAATTCTTTTTGGTGAACGCTCTCAGTTGTTGGTTGATCCGAGTGAAGAAAAGCTGAAGAACGAATTCAATGGTGTGAATAGAACATTTATTCCAATGAGTGCGATTGTTCGAATTGACGAAGTTGAGCAGTGCGGTGTCCCAAAAGTAAAAACAAGCCCAGTTGCTCATTTTCCAAGCGGGCCGAGCACAAAAAAATAAATCGATCTTGAAAGTTCAGATATACAACGCGAAATAGCGAGGAGAAGGTTATGGGGATTTCAATGTTGCGCTTTGCGCCTGTCTATGGCGGTCTGTTGGCGATACTGGTTTTGTATCTGGCGTATCGAGTTACTGTTTTTCGACGTAAAGAAAAGGCGGGGATTGAACAGAACAACTGCTCGAGTGAGATGAGGCTGGCTATAAGGGCTCATGCCAACGCAGTGGAAAACATTCCGATTGCGGTTCTCATGCTTTTGATGCTTGAGCTTAATCACCTGAACCCTATTCTTACTAACGCCTTCGGCGTCACTCTAGTGTTTGCCCGCATTATTCATGCGTGGGGTCTCTCGCGATGCGAAAACTACTCTCTGGGCCGGTTTTGGGGAACCTTGTTAACATGGTTGGCTCTGGCGGGTATGGCGGTTCTTAATATCGTGATTATTGCTCTGCGCTTCGTATGACCCCAGAACGCTTCGCCAAGCTCCGTGCGACCTTGGATCGCCGTCAACCTGATTTAACAATATTGGCAGAACAGATTCACAAGCCGCGGAATATAGCGGCTTTAGTTCGAACCGGTGATGCGGTTGGTATACATGAGCTCCACATGGTCTGGCCTTGGGATAAGCATAGGGCGTATTCTGGTACCGCCATGGGTAGCGATCGTTGGGTTAATATTGTCCGGCATGAAAGTACACTATCAGGTATTGATACACTCCAGGGTCGAGGTTTGAAGGTGTATGCCGCGCACCTCTCTGATTGCGCGACGGATTATAGGGATATTGATTATACCGTTCCTGTGGCGCTTTTGATGGGGAATGAGAAACAGGGTGTAAGTGCGGAGGCTGCTGAGAAAGTCGATGGTCATGTCATTATTCCTATGATGGGGATGGTTGAGTCTTATAATGATTCTGTAGCTGCCGCGATCATTCTTGCTGAGGTGCAGCGACAAAGACATCACGCAGGTCTTTATGGGGAGCAACGTTTGGCAGATAAAGAGTATTGGGATACTTTTTTTCGTTGGGCGCACCCTAAGGTGGCTAAGTTCTGCCACGATAACGATTTGGCTTATCCCGCAATCAATTATGAAGACGGAGAGATTGTTGAGCCTGCTGCTTGGTATGCCGGTGTGAGATCCGCTCTTGCAGAGGCTGAATAAAACATGCTGAGGAAGTTGGTTAAGCTATCGGTTCCGATGGTTGTTGGGCAACTCGCTTTTGCTTCAATGGGCTTCATAGATACCATTCTGATGGGTTCACTAGGCGTTAATGAGCTTGCTGGTGGTGGTCTTGGTTCGATGGTATTTCAGTTTTTTCATGTGGTCGGCATTGGTGTTCTGATCGCAACATCTAACCTTATTGCATTCGCGAAAGGCTCTGGGGACGATACCGAGATTCACGCTTCGCTATTGTCCGGCGTACTCATGACGGTGTTACTGTCAATAGTGTTTGGTGTTGTGATTTGGTATGCGCCTTCGATTCTTGTCATGATGGGCCAAGACCCCTTGGTGGTCGAAGTATCTGCACAGTATTTAAATGTTATTGTTTGGGCACTATTGCCTGCCTTCCTTTTTATCCTGTTTCGAAGTTTAGCGCTGGGCATAGGCGACCCTTCGGCAGTCTTGCCGATTAGTATTCTTGCGGCTGTTTCCAATTATCCGATTAGTTATGTGCTGATGCATGGCATGTTTGGCTTGCCTGCCTTAGGTGTGCAGGGCGTGGCTTTGGGTACCTTGATTGTTGCTTGCATCATGTCGCTAGGTATTGCCTTTATGCTTTATCAAAAGGAGCATTTTAAACCCTTTAAATTATG
>JAWUYI010000112.1:0-11548 GCA_034110885.1 Oleiphilaceae bacterium | reverse complement strand
TGGTGCAGACTGGATGCAAGTTGATATTGGCTACCGCCCACACTGGTATTCCCCCTTAACAGGCAGTGCCATGTTATGGAGTACAAATGCGGAAACCACACCTTCTATTAGTGTATCGAATTCGGTGCCTCTTTCTGCGTGGAATTTTCGTTATGAAATGTTTGCGACGAAACTCAGTCACTCTGACAAGATTGCTTACCAAGGTGGTACTACGAGTGGTTCACCTTGTGCGATTGGTATGCACTTGAGTATTGCTCCAATAAATAATTGGGCTATAGGCGTAAATAGGGTGATGCAATATGGTGGAGGGGAGAGAGGTAAATGTCATGAGCCTGATAATTTGTTCAAGGCATTCTTTGACCCAAGCTCTGCCGATAATGCGGGCAGCAATCTATCTCAAGACGATGAATTTGGTAATCAAATGGCTTCTATAACGAGCCGATTGAATGTGACAGGTTCTTTTCCCTGGAGCGTATACGCGGAGTATGGCGGTGAAGATACGTCGGTAAACAAATTTTATCGACTTGGGAATGCTGCGTTGCAGGTTGGTCTGTTCTTTCCGTTTGTGACCGACGACTTAGATATGACCATTGAATATTCAGAGTGGCAGAATGCATGGTATGTGCACCATATCTACCGGGACGGTTTTGTGAATAGTGGTGATGTTATTGGGCATTGGGGTGCTGATCAGCGGCAGACGGGCGATGGTGTCGGTGGGCAATCTTCGCTAATACAATTCAACTGGCAGTTACAGAGCAATCATTTAATGCACGTACAGTTTAGGACGATTGACCAAGCATCTTATTCCTCGTTTGATTATGAGCAAGGCAATGACGTGAGTTTTCGCTATTCAATTGGTTTGTCAGACTACACGGTGGGTGTGCAGGGTATTGCAGGAACGAACGTGTGGGGAGAGAGTTTTTATCAAGCAGGAGTATTCACGCGATGGTAACTAGAGTCTTATTAGTTATTTTGTTCTCTGGTTTTGCTGTGTTGACTCAGGCGGATGAACAACTCAAGTCCGAAGATTTTATTTACTCTCTGAGTGCAGGCGGATCGTACGATCAAGTTAAAGTAATACTCGACGGTGGTGACCAGCCAGCGGCAGAAACGACAGATTGGTCAATTTCCCCATTTTTGGGGTTTGGAGCGTATTTACCTTTTGCGCAAAAACATGAACTTGGCATGATGGCGCATTACTCAAATGCAGATGAAGAGAGCCTTTTAGTTCTGCGAATAGCCGACTATCGATATCAGCTTTGGGGGCCTTTGCGACTGAAAATGTTTTTTGGCTTTGCTCGCTATGATCAAGCAACGCCCGCGCATGGCTACTTTTTAGGTAGTGGGGTCGAATGGCGTTTCTCTGGGGAGTCGCTGGCTCTTAGTCTTGAAGGATCGTATGGCGATAAGATTGCTCGCGATAGGGTACTACCATCTGATCCTCCTGCGACAAAGACCCCAGAAATTTTTTATGACATATATGCAGTTAACACCTACCTTTCTTGGTATTTTTAACCTTATGCGTGTCGCCATTGTTCAAAAAGACCTAAAGCACCTTCGATCTGGTGTGTCTCGTTTGGTTCGTGCTCAAATTGAACTTTTAGTGTCGATGGGGGCGGAAGCTCATATCGTTTCAGAAAAGGTTAATCGCGAGGTATTTGAAAACACGGGAGCAAAGGTACACAAGACTTTTCGGTGGCCATTTAAGGGCGTGTATAGGCGAAGGTTTTTTAGGTCGAGAGTGCAGCAGAAATTGCAGAGGCTTAAGCCTGATATGGTCATTGGCCATGGCGACATTGTAGAGCAGACTGTTTGTTTTATGCATAACTGTGTTCACTTAGAGCACGAACTTACGAAAGACCTTCCTCTCCCCTCAGATGATGAAATGGGGATCATGCATTCGGAAGTTGTTTCAAGCAAAGCCTTCGACGTTTTAGTATGTAATTCCGAGTTGATGAAGCGAGACCTTGTTTCGAGATTCTCACTGGAAGATAAGCAAGTTGAAGTAATTTACCCAAGCTTTGATGAAACTGGGTTTCAAAATGAACCTGAGGATATTCGGAAGGCCGTTGGTATTTCGCAGAAGGCTCTTGTTATAGGGCTTATTACATCAGGAGGCTTCGAGAAGCGTAATGTCCGCTTTTTTCTAGACGTTTCGGCGCAACTAGACGTGACCCAAGATCTTCATATAGTGGTTGCTGGCAACGGCTCACCAGAGAATTATCGAGAGTTAATAGCTAAGAGTAAGCATCCAGTTAGCTTTTTACCCTCTATTGATCGCGTCGAAAACTACTATTCAATGCTAGATGTATTTGTGTTGCCTGCGCACATTGAAGAGTTTGGTATGAGTGCTCTTGAAGCTATGTATTTTTCAAAGCCAGTGGTTTTGCATAAACAGGTGGGAGCAAGTGAAATTCTTGAAGGCGATTCAAGAGAGTTCATTTTGCCTGAGTTAAAAGAGTCTTTAATGAGTGAAATGCTCATGCGGCTATTGAACGATGAGTCTCTGAGGAAAAGTGTTGGGGCGCTGAATCACCAAACAGCAAAGAAATACACTTCGAGCGAACAGGCCAAAAAGCAGAAGGCTCTGTTTGAGTCTCTGCTTGTGAAAGAGCCATGAATGAGTTGGGCGTTTACCTTTTAATATTATAAGAGGAACGTAGTGCTTGTTCGTGCCACTCTAATACCGCCACCAAGCGCCCGCAAGAGCAAAGACTCCCGCGACACTGCACAGCCCTAATAACAGTGGCCGAAACCGCCCTTGATCCACATAGTTGCGGGCTTTAATTCCCGTTAAAAAACCAATAACGGCAACCGGCATAAAGCTTAAGCTGGTGAGCAATATCTCTTCATTCAATATTCCTATATACGCATAAGAAATTAGACTGATGCTACAGCTGTAGGTGAAGTACAGGGAGAGGTTTGCGCGCACTGTATTTGGTCGCCCGTGCTGCATGACGAGCGCCATGGGAGGCCCTCCAATAGACGTCGTCGTACCCATTATTCCGCTCACAAACGCAGCGACGCCTAGCCTTGCCGGCGTGTATTGAAATTGCTTGCCGTAATAGCTAATCATCACCGCAATAAGGACGCAGAGTGAGACAAATACCTGTAGCCAAAATACGCTTAATTGCATCAGCAACCATGCGCCCGCGATAGTGCCGGGTATTCGGGTGATAAAGGGTAAAACCAGCTCCTTAAGTTCCAGAAACTCGCGTTGATTCCAAGTATTAAAAATACTAAGTATGAGCGCGACAACGGTAATCGGTATGGGCACCCAGAGCGGATTAAGAAGGATCAAAATAGGTGCAGCGACCACGGCCATACCAAAGCCTAGAGCGGTTTGTATAGAGCAGCCAAGTAACAAGGTGAGTGCGGCAATGAACCAGAGCATTGGGTCCAAAGGCTATTAATCCGTGTCTGCTAGGGCGTGGTCAAGAAGTGTGGTCACATCGCTAACGCTAATGTGTGACATTAAATCACTGCCTTTTACGCGCTGTCCCCACTTGGTTTTTTCTGGCGCAGTGTTGAGTTGTTTTTCAACATGATAAGCATAGGCATTTGCAACGTATTGCAGAGACCCATACGGGCCTGTTCTGTTCGGATCGGAGTGTGCATAAAGGCCGATAACTGTGGTGCCTTGTGCGTTGGCCATGTGCGCTGGTCCCGTATCGGGGGCAAGTACGAACATTGCTTCGCCTAATAAAGCGAACATTTGTGTAAGGGTGGTTTTACCTACGAGATCGGTTAACTGTACTTTGCAGTGATTTTGGATGGCTTGCGCTAGCGCCATGTCTAGTGGTGCGGGGCCGCCACACAATACAACGTGTAGGCCTCTTCGATGTGCATAATGGGCAACTTCGGCATACCGCTCTGGAAGCCAGCAGCGCTCTTCTTTGCTTGCTGCGGGGCAAATAATAAAGGCGGGCTTTTCAGAATCAAGCGTTTCCAGGGCGAAGCGCTTGTCGGCGTCAGGCACAGGGATGTTCCAGCGCGGAGGGTAGCAATCGGACTCTGTTGCGCCGGCAGCCTGAGCAAAATCCATAAAACTGTCGAGAACATGCCAACGTTTGCGTTGAACTATCGGTTTGATGCGCTCGCTGACAACTAAAGAATGGGCTTCTTTTGCGCGAACCCAATCATAGCCAATTTTGCGTTTCGCACGTATTAGCCAAGCTAGATAGTTTGCTCGGAGCGCGACCTGCATATGCAGTAAAATATCGAAATGGTAGCGCGCGATCGTTTGTTTGAACTCTTTAACCGCGGCCTTGCCACCGCGCTTATCGAAAACGATAAACTCGATGTCGGGCAGATGTTTCAGTAGCTGAAATTCAACCTTGCCAATGATCCATGTGATTTTGCAGTCAGGATGCCGTGTTTGAATTGCTTGAACCGCGGCGACCGCGTTACACACATCGCCTAAAGCCGAAAGACGGAGTATGCATATAGACTTAGGCGAAGCGGTCATGATTGAAGTTGCCATGAGTACAGAGCCTACTTTTCTGCTTGGCTTTTGATCTTCTCGATAATTCGAGTAGTAGAGCAGCCATCTACAAATTCAATGACGGCTACTTCGCCACCATTCTTTTGAACTAAGTCAGCCCCGACGATCGTTTCTACGGTGTAATCGCCCCCTTTAGCTAGTACGTCTGGCTTCACTTTCTCGATTAGATAGTAGGGCGTGTCGTCGTATTGGTCGTCATTGATCTCACCAAATGGAAGCACCCAGTCTACGCTTGCTAGACCAGACATCACGATTGCGCGTTCGTCGTACTTGTTTACGGGGCGGGACTCGCCCTTAAGGCGTGAAACCGATGCATCGCTGTTTAGTCCAAGCACTAAACGATCACCTAAAGCTCGAGCCTGTTGAAGGTAGCGTACATGGCCTGCATGCAATATGTCGAAGCAACCATTGGTAAAGACAATCTTTTCGCCAGAAAGGCGCGATAACTCTATGTGGCGCAAGGTTTCTTCGACCGTACTTGCTTCTCGGCTGTTCTTTGACTCAAAGAAAACGCGGTTGGCGATTTGATAGAGCTCTTCAGTGGTCACTGTTTCTGCGCCGAGCTTAGCGACGACAACGCCGGCGGCTAAATTGGCGACTTGGGCGGCATCGTCGAGAGGTGTGCCCGCCGCCATCATAAGAGCAAGCGTTCCGATAACGGTGTCACCGGCACCGGTGACGTCGGCAACTTCTTGCACGCGGGTTGGCATATCGTGCTTGCTAGTTGGCGTTAGTACGGACATGCCTTGTTCGCTGCGTGTAAGCAAAATAGAGTCAATGCCGCAGGTGCTCATGAGTTGTTTGGCAGACTCATGGATGGCTTCCTCTGAACTTGCATCACCGCCTGCCGCTAGGAATTCTTTTAGGTTAGGGGTGATAACATTTGCGCCACGATAAACCGATAAATCGCTAGACTTAGGGTCAACTAAAATAGTTTTTCCTTTATTACGAGCGGTCTGAATCATTTCAGAAACGAAGCGTAACGAGCCTTTGTTGTAGTCTGAGAAAATAATAAAGTCGTAGTCGTCGACCTTAGCATCAAAGGCTTCTTGCAAACTCTTTGCGTGTTTCTCAGAGAAGTTCTCTTCGAAGTCGAGGCGCACTACCTGTTGGTGGCGACTAATGACCCGCAGCTTGGTAATGGTAGGTTGCTCATTTTGCTTGATGAGTGCGGACTGAACGTGATCTTGGATTAACATTTTTTCTAGCAATTGCGCGTTTTCATCTTCGCCAATTAAGCCCATTAGGCTTACTTTTCCGTCAAGATGCGCGATGTTGCGCGCAACGTTTGCGGCGCCACCGATGCGGTCTTCAAATTCGTTGATCTTAACGACGGGTACTGGCGCCTCAGGAGAAATACGTTGCGAGTCGCCTTGCCAATAGCGATCGAGCATTACATCGCCTACAACAAGAATTTTTTTATCGGATAGGTGATCAAAGACTGAAATATCAAACATGTAAAATAAGCACGTTGCAAAGAGTAAAAGTGCATCTAGCTTAGCGCAAAAAACAAGAAGCATACAGCGCTAGTTAAGTTTGATGCCGAGGCGCGGGGATCTTCTTCTCCTGTTAAATATGCCGAGAAAGCGTCTGTTATTTTAGGCTCTGGTTTTCCTCAAAACGTTGGCTATTAAATTGGTCTAGGGTATAGCCGTAGGTGTAGTAGTTTGGCTGGATCATGGGTGACCTTTCAATAGGAATGCCTACTTTGGCTAGTTCGAGGTTTTTTAGCAGATAGGGGCCTGGCTCGTCGGTATCTCGAATCATTAGGCCGTAGAACTCAAGCCCTACCCAATGTGTGCCTGGCTCAAGTGTGACAGAGTTCTGGCTTGAGCCAATGGGGTCGTTAGTGCTGCTGTATAGAGAGGCTTGCAAATAGATGCGGCTTGCTGTGTTCACCTTTAGTTCAGCTTCAATGAGTAGGTTGCCGGTCGATGTAAGTGTGTCGCGGTAATTGCCGCTAATTTCGGCGGAGGGCTGACTTAGGATAAAGGTCACTGCGTCGGTCACTTCGGCTAGGTCGTTTGCGATGATTACTTTGTAAATGCCAGGGCGAAGCGCTCCCGAGTCTGAAGCAAAGCCTATCTGGGTTGTATACGTTCCGTCTTGGTCCGGGTCGGAAAAAATCAGGGTATTTAAGCTTTCTTGCTCTGCGTAAATTAACTGTCCCAAGAACGTTGGTTTGAGTGGTTTCCCATTTGCATCGCTCAAACGAGCAAAGACGGTCGCGGTGTCACTTGCAAGGTAATATTTTTGGTTCGTCCATACAGACAGAGAGTTGCGTTTGTCTTCCGAAAGCGTCGTTCGCTCATCTACTTCAAAGCGCATCGCTACGGGGTCGCGTTCAAGGCGCTCAAAGCGGGCATTGTTACTAGGGTAGCGAGTAAAAGTCTCATGATCTTTTATCGCTGCTGTATGCAGGGCTGTTTTCTCTTGAATGGCTCTAATTTGGTCTATGTATGAAAGGGGCTCTATTTTTTGATCTTGTTCTTTCGAATTGCCTTCATTTTCTTCTGAGGGTATTACGATCATTGCCGGAGTAGGTGATGGCTTTACGTGCACAGGTTCTG
The DNA here is from genome assembly GCA_034110885.1 of Oleiphilaceae bacterium. Classification (GTDB taxonomy): domain Bacteria; phylum Pseudomonadota; class Gammaproteobacteria; order Pseudomonadales; family Oleiphilaceae; genus PZPK01. The sequence goes on along the minus strand of JAWUYI010000112.1, from coordinate 4,474 downwards.
TTGGCACTGGTGTCGCAGCCTTTGCCAGTTTAGGTTGAACTTGAGCGTGTTCAGGCGAGTTTAGTTGTGAAAAGACTAAAATGATCAATGCCACAAAAGCGGGAATAATTAAAAGTATTTTTTGCTTAGACATGCGCTAACCCAGTACGACAGAAAAAAGGTGTGAATGGTTCGGAGAAGAAAAGGGAGCGTCGCACGCCCCCTTCCTTATTGCTTGCTAGTAGGTATTAAGTACTAGGTTTTAACATTTATAGGCAAGAGTCTATACGACCCGCCATGCTGCGGCCATTACCACAAGTAATACCGTCTTCAATGCTGGTATAGCTTGGGTTTTTGATGCCAGCATTACGCTCTGCGTCATGGTCTGTGTAAACACTGGCCATGTTGTAGGTGCGTGGAGTGCCTTTGTTGCTGTCGTTGCAACGGTAGATTGGGCTTCCGTACTGAATGCCTAAGAAGTAGTTGTAGTTGTTGAGGTCGCTTTCTAGGTGACGCTTACCAGAACCAGTACAGCTCATTTGAGATGCTAAGTTGATATAGCCATCATCTTCGCCTTCAAGCATTGCTGAAGAAGCGCCTTCGAAGCCAGGGAAACCTTTGTAGCCGCCCATTGTATATACGGGTGCTGCTAGGTTAGAACCAATGTAGTTACGTACGATGTACGAGTCATTGGTTTGCAGCCATGCAACGCTTGAGTTGCAATCTTGACCTAGAATAGCAAGGTTTACTAGGTTATCGAACCAGTTGCCATTACATACGCGGTCTGCGCCTTCAGTACCGTTGATAGCACCGCCTAAGGTGAAAATACCTGCAATGCCACTGATTGCTTGGTTGAAGTTTACGCTCACGCCGCTGCTAGCAGTGTAGGCTGTATTATAGTTTGGAGAACCCGGTAAAGCGTTGCCCGCAATATACATCATTTCGGGTGCGCCTTGGCTGTGGCTAACTACCCAAAAGGTGTCGTTGGCACTGCATTGGGTGTTTGCTTGTGGGTGATTGTAGCCGTCGCCGTTACCTGCGCGAATGTTGATGATTTGGCGAGCGATCTCACCTGCAGTCTCATCTCTCCACCACGGGTAACCGCCTTCGTCAGTCGAGTTGTAACCCACGATGCCATAGTTGTCTGCGCCACCACCTAATAGTTCAGGTATGAAGTCGCTGCCCGAGTACTGGCTAAAGTTATAGCTTTTCCAATAGTCTAGAGCAGGTTGGTTGTTACCGCTTTTGTATGCGCCATTGGTGCCATGGCCGTGAACCATAATAAAGCAGTTATCTGCCATTGCTTGGCTTGCGCCAAATAACAAAGTAGCACCAAGTGCTAGTTTAGCTATAAATTTTGATTGAGTTTTGAACATATTCAGGCCCTATTTGGGTGTAAGTGTTTTATTGTTATTCGCTTCCCGCATCAAGGCGTGCGACACCCCGACCTACTGCATGGCAATCCATTTAACGACCGAATTATGAGCGGATATTACTTTTTATGCGATAACAGAACAGGCCACTCGCTTAGCAGTAGCGGCCAACGTGCCTGTTGTCTAATCGTGATAAAACTTAGGAGATTGTCCGTGCCAGCGCTTAAATGCTCGGCTGAAAGAGCTAAGGTCTTGATAGCCTAGCTGTGCAGCCACTTTGCACAGTGGAAGTTTATTCGCTTTGACTAGCTCTAAGGCGATGGCTTGTTTTCTGGCATCAACCAAAGCTTTGAACTGCAAATCTTCATTTTTCAGGTGTCGCCGTAAGCTGCGCGGAGAGAGATGTAAGATGCCTGATAAGTGCTCTAGGCACAGATCTTCAAACTTCGCTGTTGCAATAAGCTGTTTGGCTCTTTGTGCAATGCTTACTTGGCTTTGAAGGTCGTGGATGATGCTTCGACAGTTATGATCTTTGGTGCGGGCCACCTCTTTGTTGGAGAAAATCAGAGGCTGTTTTAATAAGGTATGGGGGATTAATACACGGTTTTCTTCTTGCTCAAAACGAAGGTTGTTCGAAAAATGGCGCGTATAGTGTTCAGTATTCTCGGGTGCAGGGTAAGAGAATTCAAAAATGAGTGGTAGTTGCGTTTCCCCTAAACAGAATTTTCCAAACGAGAACAAAATGGCATAAAAGTATTCAACATAGAAGGGGAGTGTTGGGCCAAAATCAACTTGTGGGGTAAGCTGAAAAACGCCACCTTGAGAGCCCACTGAAAATTTCAGGTCGAATTGATTGGTCCAAAGTTTGTAATAACGACTGAGTAAGCGCATTCCTTGCTCACCGTTATCACAGCTCATAACCCGGCACGCTAAAAGGCTGTCTTGATTGATAAAGTCTTGTTCGCCTAGCTCCGCTGCAAAGCTCATGTCTGGCATGAACTGAATCGCATTTAACAACAAAATGTGGTGTTGGGGTGGTGTCAGCTCTAAGTCAATTCGGTTTAAATCCTGAAGGCTCAAACCGGTATTTTCGATCATCGCCTCAATTCTCATTCCGCGGGCGAACAGTAGTTTGACGATCGGCTTAACTTGCTTGATCGGAATGTTGGAGCCATTGCTCGGGTTCGGCGTAAACGCGGTCGGGTGTGAAATGCTTCCTAAGGTGCTCAATTTTCTCGGCCTCAGATCATTATTATTTTCGAAGATATTACGCTTTTAAAAAATGGTCGTACATTACCATGTACAAGACTTGGTTTTAGTTCACAAAAAAAGGCGGGTTATTTACCCGCCTTTTTGAATGTCGATCAAGGTCGTTTATCTTCTTATGGGAAGATAAACTCGCCAGCAACAGGGAAGTGATCAGAAAGATCCCAAGTGCCCCAGTGCTCAGATGCGATGCTGCGTGGTGTTAGCAACTCGTTAGTCGAGTAAACCGGTGCAACATGGTCGTTTGAGTATAAGACGTAGTCTAGGTACTCGTTGTATTGATCGTCAGCATAAACGTTAGCGCTGCCTGCGTATGAGTAAGGATATGAGCCGGTTGCGCTTGGCTCAGTGGTATTCAGCACAGCCATCAAGTCATTACGCTCTTGCGGGAAGTTAGCTTTGTCTACGTTGAAGTCGCCAGCAAATAGCACAGGCTCGTTTGCTGCAATATTCTTGCTATCAGCAAATGCTTTTAGTTCGGCTAGGTGCTCAAAGCGGTTAGCGATGTCTTCAGCCGTTGTAAAGGCACGAACGTGTGTACCAAACAAGTTGTAGGCTTTACCAAGCTTGTTGATACGCGCGTAAACAGCGCCTTTTGATGCTAGGCAGTCTTCAGCCAAGCATGCTTGGAAAACAATGTTGTCTTCAACTTCAATTGGCCACTTACTTGCAATGAATACGCCGCCATTAAGAATACGTCCGATCTCGAATGGGATCTCCGTAAGGTATGGGTATTCGCTCTTTAGGTGGTCGCGGAAGTAATTTGCTGAAGCGATGTCGTGAGCTTCTTGAAATACCACTGCATCGTAGCCAGTCATCATGTGTGCAACGGTGTGCAAACGGTTGTACGTGTTTTCTGCTTCGATTCCAGGTAGTAAGCCCCAAATGTTGTGCGTCAGTACTTTGAAGCTGTTCGGGTTGCTTTCGTCACGCGTTTGAGCAACAAAGTTGTTTTGGATGGTGTAGTGGATGTCGTCGCCAGATGCGCGCGCATAGCTCGCTTTGAATGCTAGTGTTGAATCTACGCCATCAAAGTTTACGGCTTGAGTGTAAATGTCGCGATCATCTTTCCACGAATCATTGTTAGCAGTGTGCAAAAGTTCACTAAAGTTCCATGTGCCTTTTAGTTTTTGTTGCAATATGGCGCTCGAATTTTGGCCTTGCACTGTCGTGGTGAACCAATACTTCTTGCCCCACTTGATGCCTTGGTCGCGGTTGAAGCGTAAGAATTTTACGGTTTCCATTGGCGCGACTGCATGCGCTAACTGTTCCCATTCATCACCATGATCGATGTTGTCATGCCCTGTTTGAACTGTGCTGATGCTTAGAGCTTCGTTCGTGCTATTTGTTAGGTAAATATACGATTCGGCCCAAGCTTGGCTTGCCATCATTAATAAGCTGGCGACCACCGCAAAATAGGTCTTTTTCATTGTTTGTCCTTTAAGTTCTATGATTTCGAGTAAATATTATTGTTTTTAGGTTTCGTTTCAGGCCTCAGTTTGAGGGGCGACGATATTAGCAGCTGTCTGCGTTTTTGAGTTTGAACTGGTTCACTGTAATTGTTCCAAGCTGTAAAAAATATTCAACGAATTTTCCGGGTTTGGTTTCGTTCTGACGGCTTGGGTAAAGTTAATCGTAAAAGTGGCGCTCAAGTCTTTGTCGGACTCGCTTTCTCAGACTATCTTTAATAAGACCGAGTTGCAGAAGCTTTGGCTTGTGCGGCAATTTTATCAAAAAATAGGAGTGTTTATGTTGCAAAATAAAGAGGGGCAGGCTGTCCCAGAAGTGGTTTTCCATACGCGTCAGGGTGACGATTGGAAAGATATTTCGAGCTCAGACTTGTTCTCAGGCAAAAC
>JAWUYI010000111.1:0-13343 GCA_034110885.1 Oleiphilaceae bacterium | reverse complement strand
CATTAAGGTGCTTGCTAACCAAAAACTATTATCCATTAAAAATTCTCTTCGAGCCCTTTAGGCTATTTCATTCGTCGTACTTGTTAACAAGATCTGCAATTTTGGTCTGTTTGGCCACGCGAGCATCACCTTTGCTATCATGCATTGCAACGCCTTCAGGTCGCGTGTATGGACTATCGTTAGAGTCCAACCCAGCCGAGACTTCTTCAGCCGAAGGCGCCGCGGTTCTTGTCCTCTGAGACAACAGAAATACTACTAATGCCCCTAAACCAATCAGTACCCATGGCCCATACCAAAGCAAATATGTTTCTGTGGTAACCCTAGGCCGATAGCTAACAAACTCACCAAAACGCTCAATCATATAGTCTACGACTTGCTCGTGAGTTTTTCCTTCCTCCACCAAAATATGTACTTGTGCCCGCATATCTTGCGCTATCGGTGCATTCGAGTCGGCAATATCTTGATTCTGACATTTTGGGCAACGCAGCTCGCGCGTCAGGTCAAGATAGACTGCGCGATTTTCTTCCGAACTAAACTCTTTAGCATCTATGCTTGCCAACACCACTTGATGCGCGCTAAGGAAAACTAATATTGCAATTAAACTCGCTTTTGGAAACAAAGAAGCATTAGGGATTAGGGGAAGCGATCTCAATTTAAACCCCCTTTATTCGAACCAGAAACCAAAGCCCTATAAACCGGTTCCACCTGAGCTTTCCAGACCCGCTCATTTAACTCACCGACGTGACGATAACGAACAATTCCATCTGAATCTAAAACATACGTTTCCGGGGCCCCATATACGCCGAGGTCAAAACCAAAACGCCCTTGAGGATCAAACAAATCTAGGGAGTATGGGTTGCCCAGTGAGCTCAACCAAGATAAGGCTTTTTCGCGCTCATCTTTATAATTGAGCCCTACAATATCAACACCTTTTGCGGCAAGCTCCATCAAATAAGGGTGCTCTGTGCGACAAGACGGACACCACGTTGCCCAAACATTTAGTAAACGAACTTCCCCTGCTAGCGCAGTTTGGTCGACGACCCTCTGTTTGTCCTGCAAGGTACTTAATTTAAACCCTGGAACAGGGTCATTCATCCTTGCCGTTTCTAAGCGGGTTGGATCTTTACCAATCGCGGTATACAGAATAAACCCCAAACCAATAGCGAGAATTAAGGGTGTTATATATACCAAACGTTTATTAATCACTTCTCACAACCTACATACGTTAAATAATTTTTTTTCCAGCACCTGTGCTGAACTCACTAGCCACAGACCTTCTAGCGATCATTCCACTTTCCAGCCTGCACAGCAATTCATACTATATTTGCTTACGTTATAACCGCAGATTTCTTTAGCGCACTTTCTGACGCAGAAACTTTGCGGCGATAACGCTTATCTGAGGCGGCAAGCAGCCCACCAATACTCATCAACAAGGCGCCTAACCAAATCCATCGAATCAGCGGTTTATATTGAATACGCATCGCCCATGCACCCTCGCCTAGTGACTCCCCGAGCGCGACATACAAATCTCTAAACAGGCCGGGGTCGATTCCAGCCTCCGTCATAGGGTTCGCTTGTGAGAAATAGACTCTTTTTTCTGGGTACAGAACGCTAACAAGGTCGTTGCCTTTTAAAATGCGAACCTCAGCGCGTTCTGCCGAATAGTTAGGGCCATCGACATGCGTGGTATCTTGGTAAAAAACAGTGTAGCCAGAAAGCTCAACCGTTTGCCCAGGCACCATACGCACATCACGCTCTTCAGAATTTAGGGAAACCACAGTCGCTCCAACAATCATCAAAGCAAAACCTAAGTGCCCGAACATCATGGCGTAATACGATCGAGTCATTTTCAAACGCACCCAAACAGACGCGTTAGAAGCGCGGTATTTACCCACCCAATCTTGAACCGTTATCGACGCAATCCATAGGCCTAAAAAGGATGCTACAAATACTCCCCAGTGAAACTCGCGACTAGAGAGATACGTTAATACTAGTGCCAGCACAACAGCGACAACGGCAATTAACCGTAACTGCTTAACGAAGTGTCGAACCGGTGTTTTCTTCCAGCGCGCAACGAGTCCAAACCCAAGTAAAACTGCCAAAATTGCCATCAGCGGTGAAAACACAGCGTTGAAATATGGAGGGCCTATAGACATTTTACCTGCACCGACAAAGTCGAGCACCAAAGGGTAAAGTGTGCCCAGCATCACCGTAATCCAAGCCACGACAAGAACAACATTATTCCCAAGTAAAAAGGTTTCCCTCGACAACAATTGATGAGACGAAGAGCTCGTCATCCCCGGCGCTCTCAAAGCGTAGAGCACTAATGAGCACACAATAGTAATAGCCAACAAACCTAGCACGAACTGTCCACGCGCCGGATCAGAGGCGAAGGCATGTACCGATGTTAAAACACCAGAACGCACCAGAAAAGTTCCTAACAAACTCAATGAAAACGCGATAATTGCTAGCAGAAGCGTCCAGCTCTTGAATGCCCCTCGCTTCTCTGTCGCTGCTAGCGAATGCACTAGCGCCGTTCCCACTAACCAAGGCATGAAAGAGGCATTTTCAACAGGGTCCCAGAACCACCAACCGCCCCAACCAAGCTCGTAATATGCCCACCAACTTCCAAGCGCAATACCTAGGGTCAAGAATGACCATGCAACAATAGTCCACGGGCGTGACCAACGCGCCCAAGCACTGTCTAACCGCCCACTAATCAAAGCAGAAATAGCGAAAGCAAACGCGACTGAAAATCCAACATAGCCCATATACAGCATCGGTGGATGCACGATCAACCCGAAGTCTTGAAGCAGCGGATTGAGGTCCGAACCCTCCATAGGTACATTCGGAAACGTGCGCGTAAAAGGGTTCGAAGTGATTAGAATAAACAACAAAAAACCAACACTAATCATTCCCATAATCGCCAAAACACGCGCGAGCATTTCGCGTGGCAATTGAGAACTAAACAGAACCACTGCCATGGTCCAACCAGCCAAGGTTAAAGCCCACAATAACAAGGAACCTTCATGGCCACCCCAAACGGCGCTAATCTTGAAAGGGGTTGGCAACAAACTATTGGAGTGAGACGCCACATATGCGACCGAAAAGTCGTTTTCCAGAAACGCAATCGTTAAGCACACAAATGATAAGGCTATAAAAACGAACTGACCGCTCGCTAAGAATCGAGCGCTCGATGTCAACAAGGGCGCTCTCATCGAAAGGCCTAACAATGGCACAGTCGACTGCCCCACCGCTAGAATCAATCCAAGTATTAACGCGAAATTACCAAGTTCAGGAAGCATAGTTTTAGTACTCTTGTGAGCCGCTTTTATAGGATTTCCCGTAGGAGTCGCTATCTTTAGCTGTGTCGTCCTTTGGATTGATACGGTCACTGTGACCAGATTTTTCTAGGGCTTCCGCTACCTCGGGAGGCATATAATTCTCATCATGCTTTGCCAATACTTCATCAGCTACCAGAACACCCTGCTCACTTATTCGACCTAAGGCGACAATACCCTTCCCTTCACGAAAAAGGTCCGGCAAAATCCCAGTGTATTGCACAGAAACATCTGACTGATAATCCGTAAGCACAAATACCACCGTTAAATCATCGCCCTGACGAACGACCGAGCCTTCGCGAACCATTCCACCCGCTCTTATTTTTGCGCCCTGCGGAACTTCGCCCGCTGCAATCTGGGTTGGGTTATAAAACAAATTGATATTTTCAGACAACAAATACATTGCAATACCAATAATCAACGCAAAACTAAATCCAAGAAAGCTTACAACGATAAGGCGCTGCTTTCGTTTAGGGTGCATTATTTAGATTCTCCTGCCTCTGTTCCATACGAATACGTTTCGCATGGATATCTTTGATCATTTTTTTTCTGACTTTAAAGGGTTCAAGCACAAGAAAAAATAACACCAGTGCAGAGACCCCATAAGAAAGCCATACATAAAGGCCGTGCGTACCCATGTCAAAAGCGCTCACAATCCCACCTCTCTCATCGAGACTTACCGCCCCTTTCAACTAGAGCCTGAACCCATTTCGTCTTTTGTTCTCGCTGCAATATCTCATTTTGGACACGAACAAAAACAAGCCCGGTAAATAGGCAATAAATTCCGATAACCATAATCAAAAGTGGCAACCACATTTCAACTGGCATCGCAGGTTTTTCAGTCAACGTAAACGTTGCGGGTTGATGCAGTGTGTTCCACCACTCAACAGAATATTTAATAATGGGAATATTAACCACGCCCACCAACACTAAAATAGCCGAAGCCTTTGCCCGCATTTCAACCTGAGTAACAGATGAACGTAATGCGATCACACCGAAGTACAAAAACAAAAGCAGAAGCATAGAGGTTAAGCGTGCATCCCACACCCACCATGTTCCCCATGTAGGCTTGCCCCACACAGCCCCGGTAAACAGCGCTAAAAATGTAAACCCTGCACCCAGAGGTGCAGCCGCTGCAATAAACATATCCGAGATTTTCATTTTCCACACCAGCCCCACAAGACCAGCTGCTGCCATCATCATATAGCACGACTGAGCTAGAATCGCCGTCGGCACATGAATATAAATGATACGGAAGCTATCGCCCTGCTGATAGTCTGGCGGTGCAAAAAACAACCCCCAAACCGATCCCACGCAAAGCAAGAGCAAGCCAAGACCAAGCAAAATAAATTGCCAGCGCTCTGCAAGATCATAAAACCATTTAGGCGAACCTAGCTTATGGAAAAACGTCCACTTCATACGATACAAACCAAATATTCAACCAAGATTCTCATTGTTCAACGCTCATTTTCAACGCTGCCGAAGTGGCAAATGGACAAAGTGAAATCGCCAAAACAAAAAACAAAAGCAACACTGTTAACATTCCGTTTGAAGGCAAACCATCAGCGGCCGCGTTTAGCGCCGCTGTCCCAAAAATCAATACCGGAATAGTAAGTGGCAAAACAAGTAAAAACAGTAACACGCCGCCGCTGCGAATACTCACTGTCAATGCCGCTCCGATACTCCCGATCAACGTAATCACCGGAGTCCCAAGCAACAACGAAAGCATCAGTAACGGGATGTGCTCACTAGGCAAGTGCAACATTGTTGCGAGCAATGGCGTTAAGATAATTAACGGTAAGCCTGTACCTAACCATTGTACCAAATTCTTAACCAAGACAATTAAAAATAAGGGCTGACCCGACACCACCCACTGCTCTAAGGTACCATCATCATAATCCTGTCGATACATAGACTCTATCGCAAGCATTGAGGCCAATAAACACGCGACCCAAACCAAACCTGCTGCACTCTTTGCCAAGAAGGCCTTCCCAGGATCGACACCCAAGGGAAACAAAACCAAAACCAACACAAAAAACATGAGCGCGTTGAAAAACTGCCTTTTGCTGCGGAACGCTAGCTGTACCTCTGCAGAAAAAATACTACGCAAACTGATTCTTAAACTCGGCACGGACATCTATCAGAACACCCCGTTTGAAGTCGCGCCAGACAATACGAGACTTCGAACACCTTCAGCCGCTACTTGGTGATGTGACGTAAATATAACTAAAGCACCTCGCCTAGCCTTTTCGGAAAGCACGCTTTCCAACCCTTTTACTCCAGCCCTATCTAACGCTGTAAAAGGCTCATCGAGCATCAAGATAGAAGCGTCCGTAAGCAATAAACTAGCAAGCGCTACTCGTCGCTGCTGGCCAGCGGACATTTCAAAACAGTCCACATCCTCATAACCCCGCATACCCATGCCACATAGCGCTTCATCTATACATTCTAAACTGGGTGCTAGCCCTGCAATACCACACAAATACAAGAGGTTTTCTCGCGCCGTTAAGAGAGGCTTTACCGAGGTTTTGTGACTCATAAAAAAAAGAGATTGGTGGTAACTACTTAAATCGTTAACGACGCTCTCCTCATTCCACGTCACTTCACCTTCATAGTATGAATATAAGCCCGCTAAGATACGTAAAAGCGTCGTCTTTCCTGCTCCGTTAGGCCCCTCAATTTGAACCAACTCTGAATCACTAAGACTAAACGACAAGCCCGAGAACAAAATACGCTCATCACGCTCGCAACTTAGCTTATGTGCCTGCAAGATATTTCGATTCATACCTAACAATCTAACCCTAGATTTTTAATACTCACGATTATACTGATTTAGGCTCAGTTCTAAACAAGACACGCATTAAGTTTCAACAATATATAACGTAAAAAGCCGGCTAAGTAGCCGGCTTTTTCAAGATCTTTAAATCTTAACTTAGAATCGATCCGCTTTAGCAGCAGAACATTCTGAACGTGATGGATCAACCGAACAACGGATTTTCCACAACAAGCTAAGTGCTTTAGGGTCTAAGACGCCTTCGTCACGAAGTGAGCGACGGATATCGCCACGGAACTTTTCAAGAGACGCTTTAGTTTCTTCGTCAACTTTGATCCAGTACTTAGCCGGGATTTCAGTTTCAGCATCGACAACCATCTTATTGATATCTGGTAGGCGGTTAAGGATGTACTCACGCATTTCTTGACCAAAAGACTCGTGGAAACGGTCTTTGTGAGAAATCATCTGCATCATACCGTAAAGCAGTTTCTCTTGAATGATACCACCCTTCTCACCAAGGCCGTGGTACAACTCAAAAACGTTGTATCCAAGTGCAACCATTGGAAGAATGTCGATATTACCATTGTTAAACTGACCAGAGAACGTCGCAAGAGACGTACCTACTGGTGAAGCACCAGCCATATCAGCAAACTTGTGGCTCTGCGGATCTTCATTAAGAACCGATACTTTCTTACCGCTAAACTCAGGTACAGTGTCGATGTTGCGGTCGTTTACGAACAAGTAAACAGCGCCAACAGGCAATGTGCCAACAACTTCGTAGTTACCGTTTGTTAGGTAAGGCGCTAGTTGTGGGTTTGTTAGAGTTTTAAGAACTCGTGCTAGACCTTCTTCATCGATGATGCCGCCAAGTGCATCAAGGGTTCCGCCAAATGGAACATAAGGACGGCTTAGGATCGCTGTTAGGAACACTACATCACACAAGCCAGCTTTAAAGTCGTTAGAAGCAACTTTTTCGTCAGTATAAGCAACGATATCAATGTCGATACCCCAACCAATACCTTTCGCTTGTAGGTCAGAGAAGAACGAAATCGCTGGGCCATTTTTACCAACGGGATCATATAAACAAAACTTTTTCTTTTCGAGCGCTGCAGCGGTCGAACTGACTGCAACTAACATCAGGGAAATCAATAAACGACGAAACGTCATGCGCACACACCTCAGGGCTTGTTATTCACATACTCTTTAAGAAGAATCACAGGGAGACTCTTTCACTAAACTCGATTAAAAAAAGCTCGCTCAAGCTCCATTCAATCGACGCGGCAGTCTACTAGACTTTACAAAAAGTGACAAAGTTTGAATTCGAAAAAACAAAAAAATTGACACTTTAGTGAACTGGAGCCATAAACTAAACATACGCTTAAAACATTTGTTTCAGCACGAGGTTCGTAGAAACACCTTCTAGCACTCCAGCATACCCACTTTGCCGCCAGTTAAAGTCTGCTGAGCTCTCCAAAAACCACTCTGTCAGCGCGTACCTGTATGCATAGCACGCGCTGTGGACCCTTCCACTGTCTCGCAACAGGATTATCTGCTAGGTACTTTATAAGCACATGTGCTGAAAGAACCACCTGCGGCCAACACCAGAGCACACTAAAAGACGAAGACTATCGTGCATTCCTTCAGAAATTACTCAAACCCTTACAAAAGAGAGCTCCTCAGGCAGCAAAGGATTTAGACTTTGGCTCCGGCCCAGGTTCTACAATTTCGATTATTCTACGAGAGCAAGGTTTTAGCGGTGAAAATTATGACTATCTCTATGGAAAATGAGCCAAGCCTGAAGGACAAAACATATCATTTTATCACCGTCACATAGGTCGTTGAGCACCTGTAAAAGACTGCGTCGGTATTTGGGTTTTGAACTGTATAGAGCGCACCGGCATATTCAGCGTAATGACAAGACTGAGGGCTGCGAAAGAAGGATTTACCGGCGCGGATTATATATAACGACCTAATTCATATTTTATCCTAAAGCGAAAAAACAAAGCGTTATCTTGCATACAAACACCGTAGATCAGTTACGACCGCAGCGTCTGACGTGATCATATTCGGTCCATTTGGGAATTGAACAGAGAGTTGAGCAGAGAGTTAAATCGTCAACACATCCAAAAACCAAAACAGACTGAAAGGAGCTAGATCAAAAACCCAGCCCAACATCATAGTTCAAGCTTCAGCATTCTTTGCTTGTTTGATCGCTACAAGGCCTGCACCCTTTTCAACTTCCGCTTTAAGTGCACCGCACGCACCCAATATAAATAGAAGCTCACAAACAACAAACAGAGGACCAATGATCAACCCACTAATATCATCAACGAATGCTGGCTTTTTACCTTCGTAAAAATGCCCCAAGAATTGAAGCACCCAACCAACGACAAAAAGCCCTATTCCCCAAGACAACCATTCAGAAGTCGTTAACGCAGCAATCCCTTGCGCGCCATATAGCGCCGCGCCGAAAAGCGCCGACATAAGAACACCTAGCACGAGGTCCAACCTTAAGTAATAGAGACAAGACAAAACGACAACGACAGTGGCCGGACTCAATTCATAGCCAGAAATAATCAGCGCCGGTCTGCTCAACAAAACAGCAACAGCAAAAACGATCATAGGTATTCCAAAAAAGTGCGTCGCTATGTTTCTAGGATCTCGATGGTACAAAGCATATTTCGTCAATTGTTCAGATAAGGTCTTCATGGCAGCTTTCCTATTCAATTTTGATGAGCCTAGCTACAACGCTAGTTATACCGATTTCAAACTAATTCTTATTATACTCAGTTTCATGGGGTTCATGTTCTCCGACTCACTCACGCTAACAGAAGCGCCTTTGACGGACGATAACATTCTAAGCTTCCAACTGTAGTTCAGGGCGCACGACAATTCTGTCAACTAGACGACACTTGGAAACTTCTACACGCGCAACACTGACCTAGCGTATATACGTTCGATCAATCAGATAAGACATTACAATTACTTCGCTAGGAAACTTGCTCACCGGTTTTTCATGCTAGCCTCTTTGAGCAAAGCAATATCATCTATAACAATACGACCATAATGCACGGATATAATCCCACGCCCTTCAAACTCTTTTAGAATCTGATTCGTGCTCTGACGCGACAAATTAAGCAAACGCCCGAGAGCTTCCTGCTGAACACCTATACTCACACCATCACTGGCATCCGCTTCGCCGTAGCGCTCTGCCATCATGACTAGGCGTTTCGCTAACCGCTGGCTTGCGGGAAGCAATGCAAGATCTTCAAGCAGGCCAAATGACAGTCTCAATTTTTGTGAAAGCAATACACCAAAGTCTTTCCAGCATTCTGGCTTTTTATTAAGCAGTGCATTCAGTGACTCCCTTGGGATTTTTAGAATGACGGATTCATCTTCTGCATGCGCATCATGAGTTCGTACGCTGCCATCAAACAACGCCAATTCACCAAACCAAGAGGGTGGCTCGACGTAAGTAAGAACAGCTTCTTTCCCTAGCGAGTCGATTCCGGAAACGCGCACAGATCCCGCGAGCACGGCATACACACCATCAAAAGAATCCCCGCGCAAAAACAGCGGCTCTTTTGCTGCGTAAGCCGCGACCTTTGAAATTGCCAGCAACTCCGTGCGTAGGTCTTCCGACAAACTTTTAAACCAAAGCCCTTCCATCAAGTTGCGCAATTGCTGCTCGCTCAAGGTCATAACTGTTTTCTCAATATAGCCATAGGCGGGGTTAACACCACAGGGCGCAGCATCATCACGCCCATCACTCCAACAATAAGTGCACTCACCACTGGAAAAACAAGCCAAATTTCCCACTGTAAACTGACTTCTAAGCCTAGAAGACTCGATTTGACCAAGTTTAAGCCTAACTCTGCACAACCCAGAGCGGTTAAGGCCGAAAGACCGCCTAAAACCACAAACTCTAAAAAAAGCGCTCGTCGCATCTTTTTCCCAGCAAGGCCAAAGGTTCTTAGCAGAATTGCTTCCTCTAAGCGCTGATGCATACTGTTACTTGTAATTGCTGCCACAACGAGAAGAGACGCAATAAGTATTAGAACCAAAACCGCTTCCAACATAACACTAACCTGCTCCACTATGCTGCGGATTTTCATCACTAGTTGATCAAGCTCTAAAATACTCACAGTTGGAAAACTGCGACCAAGGTCGTTCAGAATAACCTTGTCTTCAGGAGACAGATAAAACGACGTAATATAGGTTCCGGGAAATGTGTCCAAGAAGCCGGGCTCAAAAAACACGTAAAAGTTGGGACGCATACTGTCCCACTGAACCGTTCGAATACTGGTCACGAGCGCTTCTATAGAGTCTGGACCAACCGTAAACGTAAGCTGGTCACCGAGTTCAATATCGATATTCTCCGCAAGCCTAGACTCCACAGACACGCGAGCCATTGTGGAAACGCTATCCGTATTGAGCACGTCCCACCATTCGCCCTTAACGATCTCATTATCGCTTGGCAAAGTTTCAGCCCAGCTTAAATTGAGTTCTCGGTTTAGTGCCGCGACATCTTTTGTAATGGCCACCTTCACGTCCACTCCATTAATTTGACTCAGCCGCCCCCTAACCATTGGATAAACTTTCTCTGCCTCCACGCCACTCTCAGACAAGTGCGACCTAACTTCTGGGACTTGAGCTTTACTAATATTGATTAAGAAGTGATTTGGAGCGTCCTCTGGAAGCTGGGCTTGCCACTCTTGCAGTAAGGAGGTTCTTGATATCAAGATCAGTGCAAACAAGCAGAGCGCAAAGGCATAAACACTAGCCTGCACAAGGCTAGCCTTATTGCGCCCGATCAGACTTTGAATAGCTAGCTGGAGTGCACTTTCCCTAGTTTGTTGAAAGTATTTTACACGTTTCAGGCACTGCAACAGCACAAACATAACCAAGGAAAGTACGGCAATCAGCGCAGCCCCTGCGATAAAAAACATGAGCATTAACATCACGTTTTGAGTGAAGGCATAAATAATCCCAAGCGTCGCACCCACTGCTAGGACATAACCTAAACGTGACCCAGCCTTTAGCATTCCAGATTCTGGACGGAGAACCGCCACCGGCGCTACTTTTCGCAAACTCCATATTTGAGGAAGAGCAAAACCGAACGTCGCAACCAAAGCCGCAGACGCTGCGGTTAAAAACACGGCATAGTCAAAACTATAAACCGCCTCAGCCGAACGCTCAGGTAACAAGCCAACCACCACAGAAATCATATATTCCGTGAGCCATGAACTTAGAATCGCACCAATGGCAATTGCGACTAGAGAAATAATCGCTAACTGTGAACAGTAAAAGTAGGCTACATCTCGCGACGTTAAGCCAAGTGTTTTAAGTACCGCTACGCCTTCGACTTGGGCTTTAGCGTACTGACGCGCACAAAGAGAAATAGCTAAACTGGCAAGCATTACGGCCAAACTAGCAGCGAGCAAAAGGTAAGATTCTGCTCGATCGATAGCAGAAGAAATCGCAGGGCGACCGCCCTGTATTCCTTGCCATCGCTGACTCGACACCAAACGACTTTCTATCCAAGCATCAAACTCAATCAAGCTCTCTTCCGGCCCGGCAAAGTAATAGCGCCATTTCGCTCGACTTCCAAGCCCTAGAACCTCGGTCTTTGCTACGTCAGCTACATGCATTAATACTCTCGGCTGCAGGCCCGCGAGATTAAAACCAACATCCGGCTCCTGGATAATCTCGCCCTCAACACTGAGTGCGCCCTCGCCTACATATAGCTCAGAGCCATTCGTAAGTTCTAATAGAGACAATAAGCGCTTCTGCACAAATGCAGAACCGGCACTCAAACGCCCTTCGCTGTCCTGCCCTGACCGATCATCCAAAGAATTGTCATGCCCATCGAGGTACTTTAATTCTAAGGCTCCTTTTAAGGGGTATTCACTATCGACCGCTTTTACAGCAACGAGTAGTGAAGACGCATCTGAAAACGCCATAGTTGTAAATTCGATAGCCAGACTAGAGCGCAGCCCCAACTCCGACGCTTTATCGAGCCATTCCTGTGACACTTCGCGCGGCGAAATCAGCTGCCTATCTCCCGCCAACAAGTCACTAGAGCTATTGATGAGTGATGCCCTCAAAAACGACGACAAGGACAAAATAGCGGTAACCGCTACGACCGACAAAAGAGTCGATAAAAACAAAAGACGAATAGTCAGCGATGTTCTTTGATGCCAAGAGTCGCGCAATGCCATGCGCATAATGATGTAAAGTCTGCGCATATCAGTCCACCAACCGCCCGCTCTCAATCTTACATATACGGTCGCAACGCTCAGCCAAGGCATTGTCGTGCGTGACCATCACCAAGGTAGTGCCCATCTGGTCGTTTAACTTAAAAAGTAAATTGATAATCTCTGCACCGGTCTCAGAATCTAGGTTTCCGGTTGGCTCATCCGCAAATAGAACACTTGGATTACAAGCAAAGGCTCTTGCGATAGCGACACGCTGCTGCTCACCTCCAGATAGTTGCTGCGGAAAATGCTGACCTCGTTCCGCTAAACCGAGCTCTTGAAGCAGTTCTCGCGCTCGCGCTTCAGGATTCGAAATACCTTGAAGCTCCATCGGTAACATAACGTTTTGAATCGCCGAAAGGTGCGTTAAAAGGTGGAACGACTGGAAAACAAAACCAACATTCTGGGCCCGAACCTCAGCACGCTCATCTTCACTTAGGTCTGATATATCTTGGCCTGCAAGTGACACTCGGCCCGAGCTAGGCAAATCGAGCCCCGCCAAAATACCGAGCAACGTAGTTTTACCTGAGCCCGAACGCCCCACAATCGCGCAAGACTCTCCTTCGTATACAGATAGGTTAATATCATTAAGTACATCTAAGATCTGATCTGGCAAATGTACACGTTTACTTAAGTGTTCCACTTGAATCGCGATAGACGTTTCTTTATCGTTGCTTGCTATCTTGCTAGAAACCATTATTAATCCACTCTCACTTACGCTATGGCGCTGTTAATGAATACTGTTTTTTTTTGGACCTGTGCACTTTCTAATGCATTATTTTCTGGCATCAGAGGTTTTAGCGCTCTGCTAGCCATTTTTGTTATCTTTCATACGCCGTTAGCGGCCGCCGCAGATTCGTCCAAGACTGCGAAAATTTTGGTACTGGGCGACAGCTTGAGCGCAGCCTATGGCATTCAAAGAGAGCTAGGTTGGGTTAACCTTATGAGAAGCCAGCTTAACAAAAGCAATCA